>NZ_DATMTE010000775.1:0-4402 GCF_035564935.1 Chitinophaga sp.
CGTGGAAAGCAGGGAAGAGGCGGTTCCCAAACCGGACATTTCGAAGATCCGGGGGGCATAATAAATAAAATTATACCTGTTGTTATAATTTCGAAAGAAAGTGGTGTGATACAATAACGGCAGCCTTTTTCAAAGAAGTAGGTTTGACACATCGATCAAACTATTTCTACGTTATGAACAACAACATTGTTTTCTTCTGGGCCTTTGTAGTAGCGCTTGGTGGTTTTCTTTTCGGTTTCGATACGGCTGTTATCTCCGGTGCGGAACAGCATATTCAGCAATACTGGCATTTAACGGAGGTACAGCACGGTTTCACCGTGTCCATTGCCCTTATAGGAACAGTGTTTGGCGCATTGGGCGGCAGTATGCCATCCGATAAACTGGGGCGCCGTGCTACTTTGTTGCTGGTGGCTTTAATATACCTGGTATCGGCGGTAGGTACTGCCATGGCTACCAACTGGTACTTTTTCCTGGTATGCCGTTTCATTGGCGGCCTGGGTGTGGGCGCTTCTTCGGTAACAGCCCCGGTATATATTTCAGAGGTGTCCCCGGCATCTTATCGCGGCCGAATGGTCGCTTTATTCCAGTTTAACGTAGTTTTTGGCATTCTCGTTTCTTATTTATCAAACTATTTCATTGGCGGATATGGTGGTGAAAACTCCTGGCGCCTTATGCTAGGTATCCAGGCATTTCCTGCGGCCCTTTTCCTGGTGCTGCTCCGCTGGGTACCTGAAAGTCCGCGCTGGTTGCTGTTGCGGGAGAAAAAAGAAGCGGCTGCCATCAAAACCCTGCAAATCATCAACCCTGCCGGTTACGCGGAAGATATCAATACCATCAGGCAGTTGCGGCACCAAAGCATTGGTGCGCCAAAGGAACGGCTGTTCTCCCGTAAATACCGCACGCCGGTAATGCTGGCGGTATTGTTCGCAGTATTCAACCAGGTATCGGGCATCAATGCCATTATTTATTATGCCCCCCGGATCTTTGAAATGTCCGGTTTGGGAACCGCCTCTTCCCTGCTTTCCACGGTTGGTCTCGGCATTGTGAATTTCATTTTTACGTTAACGGCTATACGCTTTATTGACCGTATCGGCCGCCGGCAGCTGATGCTGATAGGTACCATCGGGCTGGTTGCCACGCTGGGGCTCACCGCCATTTCCTTTTATACGCATACCGGCGGCATTGCGGTGATCTCTTACCTGCTCATCTATATAGCTTTCTTCGCCTTCTCGCAGGGCGCCGTGATATGGGTATTTATTTCTGAAATATTTCCAAATGCCGTACGCGCCAAAGGTCAAACGCTGGGCAGCTTTACCCATTGGATCATGGCGGCCCTTATTGCCTTTACTTTTCCCTGGCTTGCCAGCCATATTGGCGGCGGCCACATTTTCGCCTTCTTCTGCGCCATGATGGTATTGCAGCTGCTTTTTGTATGGCGCCTGATGCCGGAAACAAAAGGGCAAACACTGGAAGAAATTGAAATGACAATGGTAGTGCATTAAACACATAGCTTATGACAAACAAGTATAACATCGCCTGCCTCGGGGAAATATTGTGGGACATTTTACCTGACCGGGAACTGCCCGGCGGCGCTCCTATGAACGTAGCGTACCATTTGCAGAAACTGTCACAGCAGGTAGCCATGGTATCGGCTGCGGGCACAGATGATCATGGAAGGCGGCTACTGCAGCACATGCACAAGATGCAGTTGTCTGCCACCTACGTGCAAACGAATACCACGTATGCCACCGGTAAAGTAAATGCCCGGATGGATGCGCATAACGATATGCAGTACGATATCCTGTATCCAGTGGCCTGGGATCATATTGCCTGGAATGATTCCCTGGAAGTTTTGTTATCGGGAGATGACCTGCAGTATGTTGTTTTTGGCAGTTTGATGGCCCGGCACGACGTATCCCGTGATACGCTCCGGAAGGCATTGCAATCGCCCGCCATAAAGGTGCTCGACATTAACCTGCGCGCTCCCTGGTATTCGCGCGAAACCCTGGAGTGGCTGATGAACAGTTGCCAGTTGCTGAAGCTGAACATTGCAGAACTGGAGCTGATCAGCGCCTGGTACGGCGCCTGGCCTACACATGAAGAACAGGTACAGGCGCTGTCTTCCCGCTTTAACATCTCTACAATAGTAGTCACCCTGGGCAGCAAAGGTTGCATGGGATATATAGACGGGGCTTTTTATTACCAGGAAGGACAGCCGGTAAAAGTAGCAGATACCATTGGCAGCGGAGATGCATTCCTGGCCGGTTTTCTTGTGAGCCGGCTGCAGCAGCGTTCTCCCGCCTGGAGCCTGGCCTATGCCAATGCCCTCGGCGCGCTGGTGGCATCCCGCCACGGCGGTTGCCCCGAATATGATCCGGCAGAAATATTCAGTATGATGAAAGTACCACAGCACACTTAGCCAGTTATTACATTTCCACACCACCATTTCACAAATTCCATTTATGAAAAAGTTGTTTTACTTATTACCGATGTTGCTATTCGGGCTTTTCGCCATGGCACAGCAACGTAACATTACCGGTACCGTTATCAGTAAACAAAACAGAACACCCCTGCCCGGTGTTACCATACAGGCGGGCAACAGGAACACCATTACCAATGGCAGCGGGCAATTCACGCTGCCGGCCGCTGTAGGTGAGGTGCTTAACTTCTCCTATATCGGAATGAAACCAATGTCGTTGAAAGCAACGGAAGGCAACATGTCCGTAGAAATGGACGAAAACGCCACGGATCTGAACCAGGTGATTGTAACCGGTTATCAAACACAGAAAAAGGCGGACCTTACCGGCGCCGTATCCGTAGTGAACGTACGCGAAATAAAGGACATTCCGCTCGGCAATCCGTTGAAAGCCTTGCAGGGCCGCGTTCCCGGTGTGCTTATTACTACCAATGGCGATCCTAACAGCAATGCTACGGTGCGTATCCGCGGTATAGGCACCCTCGGCAACAATGATCCGTTGTATGTAATTGATGGTATCCCTACCAAAAGAGGATTGCAGGAACTGAACCAGAATGATATTGAATCCATCCAGGTGCTCAAAGATGCATCTTCTGCTACGATCTACGGTTCCCGCGCAGCCAACGGTGTTATCATCGTTACCACCAAAAGAGCAAAGAAAGGCTACAGCCGCATTACCGCAGATGTATCTGCTTCCCTGCAGGATTACAGTACCAAGCTGAAAACGCTGAACACTGATGGCCGTGGACGCGCTTACTGGCAGGCTGCCGTAAATGATCATGCCAATCCGAATAATAACCAGATCTATCAGTACGACTGGAACGGCGATTACAACAATCCCGTACTCAACAAAGTGATACTGCCGGAATTTATTGATGCGGCCAAAACCATGAAGCCGGCAGATACTTACTGGTACGACCAGATTGCACAAACCTCCCTGCTGCAAACCTACAATGTGTCTATTGCCAATGGCAACGAAAGAGGCAACTCCTATTTCTCTGTAGGCATGTACAATAACAAAGGCATTGTAAAAGAAACGCAGCAAAGGAAAATAACCGCCCGCTTTAATACCGACTATTCCTTTTTTAAAGGCCGGCTGAAGATCGGTGAAAACCTGTCGGCCACTTACGTAAGGGACGCGCTGGTACCGGCTGGCGACATTCTTTTCGCGGCGTTGGTGCAGCAGCCTGTAGTACCCGTACATACCGTTGATGGCGGTTGGGGCGGCCCTGCACCCGGCATGACCGACAGACAGAATCCCGTGAGGCTCATTGAAGATAACCGCCAGAACAAAAGCAATTTCCTTCGTTTATTCGGCAACGTATATGCCGATGTGGAAATAATTCCTAACCTCCACTTCAAAAGCAGTTATGGTGTAGATTACAACGGCACCTACCAGCGTACGCTGCGTAAATCATATACTTCAGGGTTCTTGTCGGATCCCTCCAACTTCTCCCAAACATCCCAGGATTATAATGGTAACTGGGTGTGGCAAAATACGCTCACTTATAACGTAGCCTTACAGAAACACCGCTTCGATTTTCTGTTGGGAGAGGAACAGATTAAATATATGGCGCAGAACTTCTACGCCAGCCGCCAGGGATACGCCCTTGAAAATATTGATTATGCTTACCTGAATGCAGGATCTTCCAATAAGGATAACGGGGGTACCGGTAGCGGCTATACGTTATTGTCCTATTTTGGAAAAGTAAACTATTCCTATGATAACAAATACCTCGCGTCGGTCACCCTGCGCCGTGATGGCTCCTCCCGCTTTGGAAAGGAAAACCGTTTCGGGATGTTCCCCGCCGTATCGCTCGGATGGCGTGTAAGTGAAGAGAACTTCCTGAAAGAAAACCTGCCTTTCCTGTCGGACCTGAAGCTCCGCTACGGCTGGGGTAAATCAGGTAACCAGGAAACTGCCAA
>NZ_DATMTE010000776.1:0-17201 GCF_035564935.1 Chitinophaga sp.
AAACGTAAGAGCAAAGCGTATTAAAGGCTAGTGCTACTGATATGCAGTATTGCTTCTCATCCGTGTAAAGCCTATATGTTGAAGGAAAAGCGGCCTCACCACGGGCTTAGTCGGCAAAAAAGCGCGCCAGTACTACGCTTTTTTGCGCTCCTTCGCCGTTCGTTCGTCCAGCTCCCCATATGGCTAAGGGCTGTTTTAAATATTGGTTGCTTTAATGCCCGCCAACCCTTCGCTGTCCATTTTGTCCGTCCCGGGCCGGCGGAAGCCGCCAGTGAACAATCTGCGCCAGCCGGCCTTTTCGGGGAAGTACAGCGATATGCCACCGGGGAACTTCAGTTTACCGATATGCACCTCCGTTACCTCGGCATGAATGAAACATTAAGCAGGATGGCGGCCGACCTGGTTCGCCGGTACAAACCCAATATCCTGACTATCCATCTGCCATGTACCGATGAAGTACAGCATCGTGAATGGAGGGAAGGGGGAAGATGTGCCTGAGGCAGTAGCGGCAGCAGATCATGGTATAAGCACCATTCTGGAGGCCATCCAGATTGCCGGTATTGGGCCTGCAGTAAAAAAGCAAAAGATGGGACCCATGGATATTATCCTGATTTTAGGGAGATACAAACCGGTTTCGTTGCCTTTGGCGCAGGCCTGGCAAAGGATTTCAAAGTAACGGTAATGGATCTTACAGATATAGCGCCCCTTGTGGCAAAATTGCTGGGTATTATCATGCCGGCAGCCGAAGTTTCCCCGCATCTTTCATGGCCGGAGCTTTATCTTTGAATATGTCCTCCCATCGGGGCATACATTGGGGCATAGAAAGGAGAATAACCATTATAACCGCCTCTGCTCACACCAATGCTACCGGAAATAGAAAACGTTTTATCATTGCTGATATACATAACGCCTATTTTTGCATCCGAATAGGCAGCAAAGTTATTTCTCTGCGTTTGCATGAAGCCATTATTCTTGCTAACTGCAGGTTGATAAGGTATACCGTTGTAACGGAAAACATATGGTGTGGCCGATACCTGTCCAAAGGCGTAAAAGTTATTGGTCAACTGGCGATTAACCTGTAACGCCAGCGGTACCGACAGGAAGGAACTACTCCCTCCTTTAAATGCCATAAAGCCAGTAGAAACACCGGTATACTTTGTAACAAACCATTTCTTTTGGATATGGTTAGTATCGATCGGGTGCCCGAAGGCAGGTTCCATGCCATTCATCCCGCTGAAAAACGAATCTGTCTGCGCCTTTGCAGCCATACCCGACATGAAAATAACAGCAAAAAGAAGTATCCGTAACATGCCAATAAAGATACGCATCCTTTTCTATTAAAATGCTAACATAATCATAATTCCTGAGCAGGCGATCAGCCGGTGATTGGGGCGTAGCGTTCTAAAAGAGGGCAAAAAAGATTAAAACAGCGGTGCATTCCAAGATGGAGAGCTGTTGTTCAGTGCTGAAATACAATGCATGGGGACTGAAACTCAACAAAACGTTGTAAATTGGCTCCATTGAAAGACACTAGCCGTATCTTTTTTAAGCGGGAAAGACATAGTTGTCGTCAGTTTTTATGGGAGCAACTTTACAAATAAAAGATAAAAGCGAATCTGGTAAATCTATCAAGATTTCCCCATTCAGGAAAGATATCAGGAAAACCACCCCTCATAAGCATAATAATTATTTTGAGATCCTGTACCTTTCGCAGGGCAGTGGCTCCCACTTTATTGATTCCAGGAAATTTGATGTAACGCCTCCGGTGATGTACTTCATCAGGAAAGACCAGGTGCATTACTGGGATCTGGAGTCTGAGCCGGAAGGGTTTGTTGTTATTATCAAGAAAGCATTCATTGAAGAAAGCCTTGACAGTGAGCTGAAATCTCTCTTTACACAGGTTAGCCGGGAAAGCTGTGTTTATGTAAAAGATAACGGCACCCTAAGTATGCTCTTTGAACTGCTCACAGCAACAAACAGGAAAGATGGAAAATATGCTTTCCACATGACGGAGGGTTTGCTGAAAGCATTACTGGCACTTGTGCTGGAAGATGTAAAGCCTTTTACAGGTAAAGCGGAGATCACCTCTAATTTGTACCAGTCCTTTTTATCTTTGCTGAGCGCTGAACAAACTGTGAAGAACAAAGTACATTATTATGCGGAGCAGCTTAGTACTTCTCCCCAGAATTTAAATGCTGCCTGCCGGAAAGCAGTTAATCAGTCTGCTGAAGATGTGCTGTCTGAATTTATTATCAGCGAAGCCAAACGATTGCTCCTCTATACCGGCAATACGATTGCAGAAATTTCTTTTCTGCTTGATTTTAATGATCCTTCCCACTTCGTTAAATACTTTAAGCGAAAAACTGAACAAACCCCGCTTTCTTTCCGGAAGAATGGTTGATACCAGAATATTTTCAAATATACCATAAAATAGTAAGGCTATTTGCAATATTTGCGCTCACACCATACATGGCGGCGGGGCAGGGAGTGTATTGCCTGCTTTCCTGCGTTGTGATGAATCGTCACTGGCTTTAAATAAACAAATATGTACAATATGCCGTTGAGGCTATTATTATGTTTCATCTGCCTGCTGATGAACACGAAAGTGGTACTTTCGCAATCACCAACAGGCACGCTGAAAGAACTGCTGCAAATGGCGGAAGACAACTATCCGTTATTAAAATCCAAAGCATGGGAGATAAAAGCAGCCGAAAAGGCGGTAGCCACCAGCAAAAATTCCCTCATTCCCTCATTGGATGCCTCCTATCAGCTGAATTATGCGACTTACAACAACATCACCGGTATGGCATATCCGCAGTTCCTTGTGCCGGTTAGTGGCCCACCCTCTGCGGGGAACTACTACGATGGCGTGTTTGGCAGCGCTACCAGTTTGCTGCTGAACTGGCAACCGGTAACTTTCGGACAACGGAGTTCCCGGGTAAATTTTTCCAAAGCAGGGATGCAGTATGCAAAAGCCGATGCCGGCAATGAAATTTTTCAGCATAAGATCAGGGTGATCAACGCCTATCTCGATATGATCACTGCGGCTGAACTGGGGAAAGTATACCAGGAAAACCTTGCCCGGACGGAAGCTATGTTGTCAGTAGCCAGAACATTGGTGACATCCGGTATCAAGCCCGGCGTGGATACCGCTTTATTGAAAGCAGAAATGTCGAGGGCAAAAGTGGAATTGCTAAACAGCCGGAAGTACCAGGAGCAAACGATCATTACGCTTTCAGGATTGCTGGCTACAGACCATTTGCCTGCCGTTAATGATACTATTTATTTTACAAAATTACCCGCTGCCTACCTGCCGGCAGATACGGTGAGCAACCCGCAGCTTTCGCTATATAGCTCCAATATCGAATTGAGCAAAGCCCGAAAAAAAGTGTTGGCGAAAACGATCATGCCTACCCTGGGCTTGTGGGGAACCGCCTACGCGAGAGGTTCGGGGATTGATTATAATGGTAATGTGAAAGCTACAGATGGCCTGGCTTTTCAGCGATATAACTATGGTGTTGGCTTACAGTTGAGCATCCCGGTACTGCAGTTTGCAAAGATAAGATCGCAGGTACAGCAGGAGGATATGCTGATCCGGTCTAATCAGGAAAAGCTGAATGAAGTGATCCTGGAGGTCAGGAAACAGAATGATCTGGCTGATACTACATTGGGTACCGCATTACTGGTATCGAAAGAAACGCCGCTGTATTATGAATCAGCAGATTTCTCCTATAAGGCCATACGATCACGTTACCAATCGGGGTTAGCCAATTTTGCGGACCTGATGCAGGCGCAATATGCATTAGTAAAAGCGGCTGCTGATAACAAAACCGCTTATATGGCCGTATGGAAAGCGCTGTTGTATAAAGCTGCTGTGAATGGGGATCTTAATTTATTCTTAAACCAGGTTAATTAGCACGGTTATGATCCGATTAATAGCGATGGCGTTGAGAAAGCCGCTGGCAGTGGTGGTGGCTTTTATCGGGATTGTCTTTTTTTCGTGGCTGAGCATCAGGAACATGAAGATCGACATCTTTCCGAAAATGGGATTGCCTGTTATATATGTGGCCCAGCCTTATGGGGGGCTTTCTCCCGAACAAATGGAGGGTTTTATTACATCTTACTATGAATACCATTTTTTGTATGTTACCGGGGTGAAGTATGTGGAATCAAAATCCATTCAGGGAGCTGCGATCATCAAAATAGTATTTAACGAGGGTACCGATATGAGCCAGGCAATGGGGGAAGTGGTGGGCTATGTGAACCGTTCCCGCGCCTTCATGCCTCCAGGTACAGTGCCTCCTTTCATTACCCGTTTTGATGCCGGCAGTGTGCCGGTAGGGCAACTGGTATTCACTTCCGAAACACGCTCTCTCGGGGAGATACAGGATCTTGCCTTGTTTAAGGTACGCCCAATGTTTTCTACCCTTCCGGGCGTATCTGCACCGCCGCCTTTTGGAGGTAACCAGAAAACAGTGATTATAAAAGCAGATCCGGAGAAGATCCGGAACTATAACCTGTCGCCGGATGATGTGGTGCAGGCTTTGGCCAGGTCCAACAGCATTACGCCGGCAGGTAATATCCGGGAAGGCGATCAAACGTTAATCACTTCTCAGAATGCCGTGGTGGAGAATGTGAAGGAACTGGAAAATGTACCCCTGAAACTGGGCGCTGGTCCGGCAGTATATGTAAAAGATATCGGCAGCGTGGAGCTGGGCTCCGACGTGACAACCAGTTACGCGCTCATCAATGGAAAGCGGTCGGTATATATCCCCGTTACCAAACGTGCGGACGCTGCCACCTGGGACGTGGTGCAAAGAATAAAAGCAGCCTTGCCGGATATGCAGGCAGCAGTTCCTGAAGATATTAAAGTAACCTATACGTTTGACCAGTCGGGTTATGTGATCAATTCATTGAGAAGTTTGACCATGGAAGGTATCCTCGGTGCTTTACTTACCGGGTTAATGGTGCTGTTGTTTTTGAGGGATCTGAGGGGCGCTTTTATTGTGGTGATCACTATCCCGCTGGCGCTGCTGTCTGCTATCATTTGTTTGAAGGTTTTTGGACAAACACTGAATGTGATGACGCTGGGAGGGTTGGCGCTCGCTATTGGTATCCTGGTAGATGAATCGACTGTAACGATTGAAAATATACATCACCACCAGGAGCTGGGGAAATCAAAATCAAAAGCGATATGGGATGCCTGTCGGGAAATTGCGTTGCCAAAATTGCTCATCCTCCTTTGTGTGATCGCTGTATTTGTACCTGCCTTGTTTATGACAGGTATTCCGGGCGCCATGTTCCTGCCTTTATCACTGGCGGTAGGCTTTGCGATGATCGCCTCTTTTATATTATCACAAACGGTAGTACCGGTATTTTCCCACTGGCTGCTTAAAGACGGAATGCAGGACAGGGCAGCTACAGCCACCCGGCGGTTCCAGCGCTTCCGGATGCGGTACGAGGAATGGTTAAAAGGTTTTGTTAGTAAAGCTTCCCTGGCTACGCCGTTGTATCTGCTGTTCGCAGTTGGAGCAATGGCAACAGGATTTTATTTCCTGGGAACGGATATATTCCCGAAAACTGATGCCGGCCAGGCACAGGTAAGGTTACGGCTACCCGCCGGTACCAGGCTGGAAAGAACGGAAACGGCCACCCGGGAATTGTTACACCTGGCAGATAGTATTAGCAATAACCAGGTAGAGATCAGTTCTGCATTCGTGGGAGTACAGCCATCCAGTTACCCGGTAAACCTGATCCATCTCTGGACAAGCGGACCGCATGAATCAGTGACAAAAATAAAATTGAAGAAGGGAAGCGGTATTGCTATTGAAAGGTTTAAAGAAGCATTGCGGAGTGCCATCAAAAAAAATATGCCACTGGCAGCAATTTCTTTTGAACCGGGCGATATGGCAGAGCAGGTAGTGAACATGGGAACGGCTAACCCGGTTGAGATTGCGGTGATGGGAAAAAACCTTTCTCAAAGCCGGAAGATTGCCGGCGAACTGGATAAAAAACTACAGGAGATCTCTTACCTGCGGGATGTACAAATTGCGACGCCACTGGAATATCCGGGCATTAAACTGGATATTGACAGGGTAAAGGCAGGGCAGCTGGGGTTAACAGTTGACCAGATCACCAGGTCGATGGTAGCCGCAACTTCTTCCAGCCGTTTTACGCAACCAAACTACTGGCTGGATAAAAACACAGGTACCGCCTACCAGGTGCAGGTAGAATACCCGCAGTACCTGGTGAACAGCGCCGATGAACTGGGCCTGGTACCAGTGACGGCAGGTACCGGTAGTCCTGTTTACCTGCGGGATGTAACCACCGCACAAAAAATAACATCACCCGGTGAATACGACCGTATCAACCAGCAACGATATATTACCATCACCGCAAATATTTACAGAAAAGATGTTGGCAGCGCTGTAAAGGAGGTGAAAGACGCTATCGCCTCACTGGGCAAATTACCGCAGGGTGTTAAAATTATGTTACGGGGACAGGCCGACCTGCTTACGCAAACCATGAGCGAACTGCAAACAGGGCTCCTGATCGCCATTGTAGTGATCTTTTTAATGCTGACGGTGAATTTCCAATCGTTCCGTTTATCACTGGCTGTTTTATCTGTGGTACCGGCTGTAATTGCCGGCGCGTTGTTACTATTATTGCTAACAGGACAATCATTGAATATCCAGTCTTACATGGGTACGATCATGGCGGTAGGCGTGGCCGTAGCCAATGCCATCCTGCTGATTACGAACGGTGAATTGTTCAGGAAACAATTTGCGCCGGGTTATGCAATAACAGGCGCCGGTAACAGGTTGCGTCCTATACTCATGACCACAATGGCAATGATTGCGGGCATGATCCCGATGGCGATTGGCTTTAGTGAAGGTGGTGATCAAACGGCGCCGCTGGGTATTGCTGTTATCGGCGGGCTGGTCTTTTCCACGATAAGCACCCTTGTATTCCTGCCGGCTATTTATACCGGGGTGATAGGGAAGCAGGCATATCATAGTCCATCGCTTCACCCGGAGGATAAAGAAAGCAGGTATTATGAAGCAAACAATAATTAAACTGATTTTCTATAAAAAGTACACGATGAGATTTTCTTCTTCCATCATCATAAGACTATCATTACCAGCAATTATATTGGCGGCCTGCCAGCAGAATAAGGGCAACAGCGAAGCCGCAAAAACAACAGGCGCCGATTCTGTGCCGGTATTCCTGCTCAGGAAAGATACTGTGAATAAACAGATCACGTTTCCCGCAGAGCTCACCCCATTGGAAAGGGCGGAGATCTTTGCAAAGGTAAGCGGGTATGTAAGTGTGTTGAAAGCGGATATTGGAGATAAGGTAAATAAAGGGCAGCTGCTGGCCGTACTGGAGGCTCCCGAAACATTGGCTAACTATTCGCAGGCCAATGCAGATGTACAAACAGCCCGTTCCAGGTATCTCGGCAGCCTTGATGCTTATAAGCGGATTGTAAACGCCGCAAAGGTAGAAGGGACGATAGCTGCGGGGGAACTGGAAAAAGTCAGAAGCCTGATGATGGCAGATAGTGCTGCCCTGAATGCCGCCAGGTCTAAAACAAATGCCTTTGCACAGTTGAAAGATTACCTGGTTATCCGCGCCCCGTTTAACGGTATTGTTACGCAAAGAAACGTAGATCCGGGTACATTAGTGAGTGCCGGTAATACCAGGCCATTGCTGGTGGTGGAAAACATAAGCATTCTCCGTTTACGGGTACCCGTTCCTGAACTCTATACTGCTGCCAATACGGAAACATCCACTATTAACTTTACGGTAGACGCACAACCGGATGTAACGTATCAGGCGAAATTATCCCGTAAGGCAGGCGCGTTGAACCTGGCTAACAGAACCGAAACATGGGAGTTTCTTTTTACCAATAATAACAATCAACTGAAATCAGGCATGTTTGCCAACGCGATACTAAAGTTGCATAGGAAAGCTCCTACCTTCCTGGTGCCGGCATCGGCAGTAGTAACCAATTTAGAAAAGCGTTTTGTGATCCGGCTGAAAGATGGTAAAGCGGAATGGATAGATGTTCGTAGCGGTATCAGCCTGGGAGACAAGACGGAGATATTTGGAGATCTTGCAGAAGGAGATACGCTACTGAAGCGGGCCACTGATGAAATAAAGGCAGGAAGCAGCCTTGTTCCTGCAACAAAGGCGGCCAGGTAATTACCCGGCCGCCTTTGTTATCTTCCTTAAAAATTATTCGCTAATAAAATGAATCATAATCCCCTCTCAGGAAAAGCCATTGCAGAATAGGCAATCCCTTATTATTGGTAGTGGAAGCCCAGGGATTACCAGGGCCCAATTGCCAGTTCAGTATAGTGCTATAATTATTCATATCCTGTAAAAAGGCCGCCGTTTTGGTTTCCCCGTCGTAGGCGGTTTCTTTTACGGTTACTTCTCCCGTAACATAACTACCGGCAGGAATAGGACTTCCGTTTTTGGATACAACTACTTTTTCAGAAGCCCAGCAGTTTTCGCCTTGTGCAATAATACCATTTACCAATCCCATTGCCGATGAAATACGCCCTGCTGTTCCTCCGCCCACGTTGCTTACCGATTCATTGAATGCTACAAGTCCTTTAAATTTAATATCGGACCAGCCAACCACGCCGCCGGCGCCTTTGCCGGAACTGGTGTTTGATACGATCTTACCGCTTGCAAAGCAGTTTTCGACTTTGCCACCGTCGTAGTTGATGCCAACAATGCCGCCTGCCCGGGAGTTGCCTGATCCTGTGTTTGTAGCGGTGACCGCTGCTGTAGAAAAGCAATTGGAGATCCTGCTGATATTGGTGCCATTGGGTTTCCCGATATTACCAACCAGTCCGCCTACGGCGTCGGTGCCTGCCACTTTACCTGTGGAAAAGCAATTTTCCAGGATGCCTGTCTTCACCGGTTTATCGGGAGCGCGTAATCCGAGGTAGCCGGCAAAGGCGCCGGCGCCGTTAGATGATTCGATGTCCACATTCACAAGCCCCAGGTTTTTACAGGAACCGAACAATACACCAAAGAAGCTGCCATAGGCGGATTTTGCTACTTTCAGGTTTTTGATGATGTGACCATCGCCATCGAAATGCAGGTACCTGGCATAGGGATCCACGTTGTTAAGAGGTCCCCAGTTTTGCCCGGTCATATCGATATCGGCGGTCAGTTTAAAATAGAAGGGATTCGTTTCTGTCTGGCTCCAGTTGAGTGTCCGCATATTTTGCAGATGTTGGGCCGTAGCAATAAGGTATGGATTGTTCGCCGTGCCATCGCCCCCTGCAAATTGTACGTCGCTGCTTTTTTTCTTCACCAGGATGAAGGTCCGTAATATACGCTGGCCGTAATGATCGTGCGTTCCGTTATCGGAGGGATAGTTAACAATACCATTGGGTCCTTTACCCTTAATGAACATTGTTGTGGAACCGCCCCCGTCTAAATTCAATGCACTTTGCGGATAAAAGTAAGTAGCCATGAACTGGGTGGCTTCTTTGGCCGTCATACCGGCGGATTCCTGGAAACGCCCGTCAATAGTAACCAGCAATAACTTTTTATCTTCCGTTAAAGCCACCAGGGTTCTCGGGTTTCGCAAACCCTGATGACGCCTGTAGTCTTCCGCGTTCAGGCTGCCAAGATCAATTCCTGTAACATCGCCAACAAAATCTTCTCCCACTTTTTTATAGTTATCTATCAGCATCGGGGAGCCGGAGAACATGTTAAGATAAGGCGACTGTAAGTAACTTTCTTTGGTGCCATATTCAATCTTCGCATCCATCCCCGAATTATAAAAAATAGCGCCTTCGTGCTTCCAGAAGCGCAGATGCCCGCTGTCCAGTGTAACCGGCGACACCACGTTGCCATTGGTTTTAATGAAGCTGGCTTCCATTTCGTAAGTGCCGTTAATACCAACCACTGCATCGTAGTTTTTAGCTACCGAGGAAAGCGTGTCGAGGCTTGATAACGAAACAAACTGCAGTTCGTAATCCGGGTTATTTAAATTCACCTCCACCACATTCACGAACTGGTTGGCCGTTTGTGTTTGTACATATTTGGCAAACTGGTAGTGGATCAAACCATTGGCCAGCGTATCGATCACCCACCCGTTTTTGTCTTTTAACGTTTCCGGGTTTAGCGGGGGCTGCGGCTCCTTTACTTCGGGAAGCAGGTTCCCGTATTTTGAATTATCTAAAATTGATTTGCTGCAACCGGCACCTGATAACAGGATAAAAAGCAGCAGGTAGTTGAATATTTTATACTTGTTCATGACGATTACCAATTTGGATTTTGTTTTAAAACGCCGTTTGACAAATTAATTTCTTCAGAAGGGATAGGATAGAGGTAATCCCTGTCTTCCCGGAAAGTCCTGCTGATATTACCGTGCGCAATGATATTGCCTTTGTTGCCTTCCGACAGGATAATATCTTTTCCTACTTCAAGGAAAAGGCTGGCAGACGAACCCGGCTTAGTGCCCTCATACAAGCAAACATCGATAGTACCGTTATTATCCAGGTCATAATTGCCCAGGCCCTTGAAATACATTCCCCGGAAAGGCTTTTCAAAACGTTTTCCCACTTTCCAGCGCATTACATCGTAATAGCGGTGTCCTTCCATTACCAGTTCCACACCGCGTTCCCGCCTGATTTCGAGGATAACGCCCTTATTTGTTCCGGACACATTGGGGTATCCTGTTTCCGCATTGCTTAAATAAGGATCAGGGTTTGCATTGGCAGTGGCCAGGTTTAGCTTGGGCATACTCACGCGGCCGCGCAACAGGTTCAGCGATTTATCGAGGTCGCCCTGTGTTAATGAACCCAGTTCCGCTTTTGCTTCTGCAAAGTTCAGGTAGGTTTCCGCGATCCGGAAAAGCGGGATATCCGTAATACTTTTTCCATTGGCATCATTCACCTGCTCCATAGCATATTTGGTTAAGTGGTATCCTGTTATGGTGTAGGAGAGGTTAGGGGCTACTTTTGCGGTGCTGTTGATACGCGTATAGCCGGGCGTGCGGATGGTTTGTGCCAGCCGTGGATCACGGTTCTGTGTTTCTTCCGTAAACTCTTTTTTATCGTAATTCAGCAGATCAGTGAACCGGCCTCCTGAAGAAGTGAGATACGAATTGACAAAAGTTTTGGATAAACCAGGCCGGCCCTGGGTACTTGCATTTTCATAATTCTGTACGTTGTGGAACAAGCCGAGTGCATCGTCGTAATCCCTGGCGAGGATCACTTCCTGGCCAATGGCTTTGGTGTTGGCAAAGAGATCCTGGTAAGGTGTGGCGCCTGTTTTATACAGTGTATATCCGCCGTTATCGATCAGCTGCTCCGAAGCCCCGGCGCAAAGTGTTAAATACTTTTCTGCATCCGGCAAACCATGGTATTTCCGGAAGGTGCCTTCAAACAGGCATGCTCTTGACTTCAGGGCTAAAGCCGTCCATTTGTTTACCCGGTAAACATCCTTTGTTTCCGGTAAATAACCGATGGCAAAATCCAGGTCCTGTATGATGGAATCTGCAATCAGGTTCCTGGAATCCCTGGGTTTAAAGAGCTGTGCATCGTCTGATGCCAGCACAGTATTGAACCAGGGTACTTCTCCAAAGCGTTTCAGCTTTTCGAAATAAAAATAAGCCCTGAAAAATTTAGCCAGTGCATCGTAGCGGTTACGTACACTGAGGTCTGCGGTGTGCGATGAATTGGCCAGCAGATAATTGATCCGGCGCAGGGCGTCCCATGACCATCCTCCGCCTGTAGATGGCACCATCCGCTGCCCTGAAACTGATTCATTCAGGGGCGTAATGATGATCATGTCTGCATTTTCGTTATAGATGCCAGGGCCGTCGGGAAGAATGTCCTGGTAAAATTTATTGCTGTATAACCTTAATTCCTCTTCGTTGGAGAAATAGGTGCCGGGTGATAAAGCGGCGAGGGGTGTTTTATCCAGGCTGCATGAAACAAGCAGGAATAAACATGCTCCCAACCAAAGCGCTTTTGTGTATATTTTGTTTTTCATTGTATTAATTATTAGAGACTGATGTCTAAACCGAACAGGAATGTTTTTGCCCAGGGATATGTTTTGGCTGTGCTGGTGGAAACATTATAGCTGTTTTCCGTAGAAGCCTGTTCCGGGTCGATGTATTTACTTTTCAACCTGGTAAACGTGAGCAGGTTTTCGCCGCTGAAATAAACGCGCAGGCGCGACAGGCCCGCTTTGGCCGCGATGGCTGCCGGGAGTGAATACCCAATGGTAAGATTTTTCAGACGGGCATACATCAGGCTTTGCAGGTACCTGGTATTAGCCACGCCCAGGGAACGGTTGGTAGCGTTCAGCGCAATATATCCACGCGGCCGCGGGAAATATGCATTGGGGTTGTCTTCACTCCATACCTTGCTCAGGAAATCTTTTGGAATAAAAGTGGCATAAGGCCGTGAGTAAGGGCCCCAGAAGTTAATGGCTTCGGTTCCCGGGTACCAGTCCTGTTTACCAACTCCCTGTATGAAAACGGATAAGTCGATATTATTCCAGTTAGCGCCTGTAGTGAAACTGAAGTTATAGCGGGGCAATGAGTTGCCTATTATTTTACGGTCGCCGGCATTGTTGCGGGTATTGTCGCCCATGGAAATTACCTTATCGCCGTTCAGGTCTTCGAATTTCAGATCACCCGCGTGTAATCCTTTGTCTATGGCCGAAGTATTGATAATGGTATTTACGGAGCGTTGGTCAACGGCATAGTTAGCGGCTTCTTCATCGGTTTTGAAGTAGCCATTTACTTCATAGCCCCATATTTCTCCCAGTGTTTGCCCTTCGTAGAAGTTAGCCAGGTTTTTATTGGGATTGTCGAACCGGGTGATCTTAGAAGTATTATCTCCCAAACCGATACCTGCGTAATAGTTGAAAGTTTTGCCTGCCAGTTCAAAGCGGTCTTTCCAGTTGATGCTCAGTTCCCAGCCTTTGGTTAAAAGATCCGACGCATTTTCTTTGGGAGTTGCGGCGCCATAATAAGCCGGGATGGTTTTACCTGCGGTTAACATATTCAGTGTGGCGCGACGGTATACATCTCCTGTAAGGGTTAGTTTTGAATCAAACAGTTCCAGGTCTAATCCCAGGTTGCCGGTGTTTACCGTTTCCCAGGTGAGCGATGTGGAGTTGGGGGCGCTTTCTGTAGAATACGGCGCCACGGCTCCATCCCCGAATGAATATTTCAGTACGCCGCCTGCATTGATTGTTTGCAGGTAATCATAATAACCCACCTGCTGGTTACCGAGTGAGCCATAGGAAGCGCGTATCTTAAGGCCGTTCAGCGTACGTTGATCCCATTGCTGGAAAAAGTTTTCCTTATCTATGCGCCAGCCGCCGGAGAAGGATGGGAAGAATCCAAACCGCCTGCCTTTTGCAAACCTGGAGGTACCGTCATATCTTCCGGCTGCTTCAAACAGGTATTTATCTTTATAGGCATAGTTAACCCTGTAGAAGGTACCGAACAGGGCATAGTCGTTCTGTCCCCCGTTAATTTCAAATACGTCGCCGGTTGCTATTTCAAAATCGTTTAACTGGGTACTAAGGAGCCCGTTCCTGGCTACTTTGATATCTTTTAAATATTTCGTTTCATAATTATACCCGGCCATCAGTTTGATGTCGTGATCTGCGTTGATTACTTTGCTATAGGTAGCATAGGTGTTTGTTGCCTGGTATTCATGGTTGGTCTGGATTTCGTATAGCCGGTTATTGCCGATGCCAGAGGTAATAGTGAGTACTTCGCCCGGGTATTTGGAATAGGGAATGTTTACCGAGCGGTTCATGGTTTGATAGTTGTAGTGTGTGAACCGGTAGCTGGAGCGGATATCCAGTCCTTTCACCGGCCGGAGCACCACTTCAAAAGTGGGGGTAAACTCGTTTACTTTATCCTGGTTCCTGTTCAAACCCTGGCTGAGCATAGCCGAGTATCCATCCATTACACTATAGTTGCTGATAGTGGTTTGATACACATAGGTGCCATCAGGATTTACCGGCACAATACTGGCGAGGCCGTGGATCACGGAAGAATTAAAAGTGCTTTCCACGCCTCCTGCCCCCGGATAACCATAGGCGGAGTTGAAGTAAGAAATATTTGTGTTGATGTCCAGCCATTTCTTCACTTTGAAATTCACTTTTGAGCGCAGGTTATATTGTCTTACGTTATCTGTATTCTGGCGGAAGATCCCATCCTGGTTATAGTAATTTCCTGAAAGGCTGTAATCAATTTTATCGGAGCTTCCTTTGATATCGATATTATGATTTTGCATGGGCCTGGCGGAATTGAACAGGTATTTATACCAATCTGTATTGGCGTAATACACATAGCTATCCCTGCCATCCCTGTTCTGTACTACCACCCATGGTCTTTCGGGGTTTTCCGTTTTATCATTTCTTCTTATCCATAGCTGATAATAGTCGTCTTCATTATAGTTGGTATAAGGAGTGCCTGCATAGTTGGAAAAAAACAGGTCATTGATTGAAGCAGAGTAATAGCCCCGGGTTTCAAAGTTGGTGGAGGTGGTAGGAGCGCTCCAGGATGTTTGACCGGAATACGAAATAGACGCACGGTTCTTATTGCCGTTTTTGGTGGTTACCAGTATAACGCCATAGGAAGCCCTGGCGCCATAAACAGCGGCGGCAGAAGCATCTTTCAGCACGGTGATGGACTCTACATCAGATGGATTGATGCGGTTAATATCTCCCTCAAAACCATCGATGATCACCAGGGGGGCTGCATTGCTTGATATGGAGTTAACTCCCCTGATGTTAAAACTTCCCGTTGCACCTGGCCGGCCCGTTGTAAATTTAACCTGGAGGTTAGGTACGGTACCTTGCAGTAATGATGATAAGTTGGCTGCGGGGCGGCTTTGCAATAATTTTGAATCCACTACGGTAGTAGCCCCGGTAAGACTTCCTTTCTTCTGCGTACCATAACCCACTACTACGATCTCGTCAATTTTGCTGGTAGAAGGTTCCAGCTGTACAATGAGGTTGGTTTCATTACCGATGCTAACTTCCTTCATGGTAAAGCCCACCATGGTGAACCGCAGGCCCGTTGCGCCGGCGCTGAGCTGCAGGCTGAATACACCGTTGTCTTTGCTCACTGTTTGTCCCCCTTCGCCAATTGTGGTAATGGATACGCCTACCAAAGGATTGCCTTCCTGGTCCAATACCCTGCCCGTGATGATTTTATCCTGAACCACCACGGGAGTAGCTGCCTGGTTGGTTCTTTTTTCAGGTTTGCTTAATATGATATTTTTGTCGATAATTTTATAGTTGAGCTGGTAACGGTCCAGCACATCTTTTAAAGCCTGTTCAAAGGCTGTTTTTTTATACGCCACATCAAAACGCTGTTCGCCGGAGATCTGCGATTCATTATAGAAGATGTTGTAGCCGCTTTGTTTTTGCACCTCCCTCAGAAATTGCGCCAGGCTGATATTACTTTTCTTTAGGGTGATGGTTTGCCCGAAAGCAAGCGCCTGCACATGCAAAGTACCTGCCAGCAGCAGGGGTATCGCTAAAGACAATTTCATGAGAATTGCAATTTTGTTCGGAGCGCAGCCCTTCGCAAAGGGGCGATCCCGTTGGTTTTTTTTGTACATTTGTGTTGATTGATTATTAAGTGATACTACATGATGGTCAATCCAATGTCTTTTTGACAATTCAGGAGCGGTGCAACGCTCCTGAACTTTTTTGGTTCCTGTGAGTTTTTTTATTCCATGACGATGATCCTCCTTCCATCCCGTTTAAAGTGAATGTCTCCTGTTAATGCTATAGTGGCGAGTAATTTATCGATCTGTTCAAATTTGGAGATCGTACCCGAAAAAAAGTTGTTGGTAAATTTTCCTTTATATTCTACCTCCACATCATACCAGCGGGCAATACTGCCCATTACTTCTTTAATGCCTGCCTTATCGAAGGAGAAATTGCCATTTCTCCAGGAGGTAGCGTACAATGGGTCTACCGGGGTTACGGTAAAGCTATTATGCTGTTCCTGGTAGACAGACTGCTCATTGGGCCGGAGAATTTTTGCCTGGTTATTCCCGTTGAGGGCCTGCAGTTTCACCTTGCCTTCCACCAAAGTGGTGGTAATACTGTTATTAAAGCTGTTAATGTTAAAGGCGGTTCCCAGCACTTCTAACTGCTGGTTGTGGGTTAGCACGATAAAGGGCAGGGGCTGCCCGTTTTTGCTGTATTTAGCCACATCGAAGTATGCTTCCCCGTCCAGTTCCACCTGTCTGGTTTTATCCTGGAAGCTTACGGGGTAACGGAGAGAAGTTTGTGCGTTCAGCCAAACGTGGGAGCCGTCTGGTAATTCTACCTGGTATTCTCCACCCTTTGGGGTAACGATGGTATTGTAAACAGGTTTGTTGTCCTGGCCGGCGGCTGCTATGGCCCGGTAGCGAATTGATTTATCTTTTCCTTTAACGATCTGGATGGATCCCCTTTGGATGACGGTATCCCCGCTGATTTTCTCCAGGTCAATGCTTGTTCCGTCGTCAAATATGATTTTGGCCCGTTCGCTTCCCGGTACTACAGCTGTTTGCGCAAAGCGGGTTACAGGCGCTTCTTTCTTCAACGACAGCCAGTTTTGTGTTATTGCCATCCATCCGGCGCCCAAAATGATGATAACGGCAGCGGCTACCCGCATCCATGTAGTGTTAGGATGATACCACTTCACTGTTCCCGCAGGTTTTATGCGGGCGTCTTCCAGGATATTACGATAGATCCTTTCCCGGTCGGCCGCCGCCACGGGATGGGGATCCGTTGCTTCCTGCTGCATGTTTTCCCATACATCTCCCAACAGCCCTGCGGCATCATCGCTGTTCAGCAAGGCGCGCAACCTTTCCAGTTCGGCTGCTGTACACTGATTTTGTTGATATCGTTTAAAGAGGTATTTCAGTTCATCTTCATCCATGACAGGGCTTTAATAGGTACACGCATGAAACCGGATGATGTACCAATCAAAGAAGAAATATTTTTTTTAAGCCGGCAGAAGTATGCTGGAGGAAGGTTTTAAGGCTGCTCAAAAAAAGAGCTTATAGATGAGCACCGCCAGGAAAAGTATTTTTTCCAGCTTAAGGCGTATGAATTTGGAAGCTAAACTAAGGTGATTTCTGACCGTGTTTTTAGAAAGACCAGCCTTTTCAGCGATCTCCTGGTAGGAGTAA
>NZ_DATMTE010000777.1:0-5163 GCF_035564935.1 Chitinophaga sp.
AAATGACGTATAGCCGTAAGGGTGTTTGCCCAAACGTTTTCCATTGAGCCATACCTCTGCATTCATGTATACACCGTCGAACTGCAGCTGTACCCGTTTTCCGCGGAATGCAGCCGGTGGGATAAAAGTTTTACGGTACCAACCCGTACCGCCGGTAGTGAATCCGCCGCTTGCCTGGCTCACGGCATCGCGGTTAAAAGGCGATGTGGTGCCGGGAAGATCTTCTATACTCCAATCGTGCGGCAGATCCACTTTCCGCCATTGGGCATCATCAAACTCCGGTTTATCAGCGCCCTGTGCCCCGCCACGATGAAAACGCCAGTCGTTATCAAACAGCTGTATGTCCTGCGCATACACACTGGTAGTAACCAATAATAATAAAGCAGATAATATTTTCTTCATGGCGCCGGATCACACTTGTTGAAAAACTGATTTTAAATAGGCGGTGTTAGCGCTGAAGTTCCATTTTACATTACGCGGGTCCTTCGCATTGCGCGAGCGTTCTATTACCAGCCATCCGCTCCAGCCCATTTCATCCAGCGTTTGTTTTACTTTAGGGAGATGAATACGCGGATTGTCCTGCAGCCATACGCCGTCTTTATCGGTACAATGGATCTGGCAGATGCGTTCTTTGCCAAGTATGCGCAGCTCCTTTTGCAGGTCGCGCCCTGCTTCCAGTGCATTGGCAAAATTGAAATAGCTTTGTATGGCAGGGGAACCAATATCTTCCAATAATTTCACTTCTCCTGCTGCATCCAGCGCGGTTTCTATACCAATTATCACACCTGCCTTCTCCGCCTGTGCTGCCGCGGCTTTCAGACGTTTAACAATCTGTGGCCGCAGTTCCGGATGCTGTACCAGGTCGCCCTGCACACCCAGCGGCAGAAAAGCTACTTTTACTTTGAGCTGTTGCATGGTATTGATACAGTCCTGCACCATGCGATCCACACCCGGCCGTTCTGCAAACGACTGTGCATAGAAACCCGACATGGCTATGGAGCTGATCTCCAGGTTCAGGCGGTTTGCTTCCTCTTTAAATTGCCGGCAGATAGCCGGATCTGCGAGTTTGCTATCAAATGTTTCACGGGCGCCTAATCCACCCATGTCCAGCTCCACGCCATCAGCGCCAATATCCTTCGTTAACTGGAATGCGCCCAGCTTCTGGCGCTTCAGGATCATCCAGTCGCACACCGCAATTTTATACCGTTGCGGTGAATACGGGGCAGCACCGGTTGTGAAGTTGCGGTACAGCAATCCCGCAGTGATAGCTGTAGTTGTATTGATCAAAAAACGACGACGGTTCATAACAGTTATAAATTAATCAGGCCAGTGCCCGTTTTTAATTGGTTTTAGTTGCAGTTGTTTCGGATCCACTTTTACATATTTGATCCGCTCCCTTCTCCAGGTGTAAACAATATGTATAAATCCGTCTGTACCGACGATCACAGCAGGATAGGAATACTGGCTAACGGGAGAATCTTCCAGTACCAGTGCAGCGCTCCAGGCTTTACCATCTTCTGATATGGCTACGTTTAAGGGGGTACGCGGACCTTTGGCCTGCCCGTCTGGTGGTAACACATGGTTATATACCAGCAGCTGCCGGCCATCCGGGAGTGTTACCGCATCTGTTCCGGAATTGTTGTTAGGTAATGCTGTAGCTGCCAAAGGCGACCAGGTGCGGCCATTGTCTTCCGACCATGTTTCAAGTATAGACCTGTTCTTACTCCGGCAAAGTGCCTGCAGCTTACCACCCGGATAAAACAAGATACTTGGCTGTATAGCATTCAGGGTATCACCACCATTAACAGCCGCGGTTTTCTCCCAGCTTTTACCATTATCTTTTGTAGATTCAAAATGTACTCTCCAGCGGTCGCCTTCAGTACTTGACGGGCAAAGCAATGTACCATCGCTTAACAGCACCGGCTTATTCTTTATTGGTCCAAGGTACCCCTCTGGCAAAGCCTGTGGAGCCGACCAGGTGGCGCCATCATCTTTGGAAGTAAGCATCCATGCTTTCCACTCCGATACTTTAGGCCCTACTTTATAGAACAATAATAAATCGCCGCCGGGAACCTGGTACAACACCGGGTTCCAGCAGGCAAAGCGGGTGCCGTTGGGTTGTTTGCCATTTGCTACCTCCACCGGGGCTGTCCACTGACTGCCGTTTTTTTGTTTACGGCTTACCCAGATGCCTACATCAGGATGCCGTTCCTTAGTACCGCCAAACCAGGCGGCGATTAAGCCCTGCTTTGTTTCTGCAATAGTGGAAGCATGACAGGAAGGGAACGGCGCCTTTTCAAATATGAACTGATCGGTAACAATGCCTGTCTTATATTTTGCAGGCTGCCCTTGTGCCTGTAAGGCAATAAAAAATAAAATGGCTGTACAGCAATTACGTATAATCATTAGCGTTATTTTCAGTATTTTTTACAGATGATCAGCGCCGGATGTTTTCAGCGACCCGATGTAAAATGTTGCCAACGCTTCCGGTTCCCCGGCGTCCGGCACATCAAAAGTTTGCGCTGCAGGCGTATCAGCATCCGGCGTATGCCGTGGCATGCCGGTACGAAACACTATGCGCGCCACACTTTGTACCGGCGCAAAAGTGAGCTGGGTCAACGCCTGCTTCCCATTGATATTTACCGTATAAAAACGGGTAGCGGTATTCAGCGTAATGCGGATGTTATAAGTAGTACCGGCGTCATACTTCATAATGTTCTTAAACTTGGCTCCTGCTTTCGCCCTTAGTATGCCATCTGCTTCAAACATGAGCCGCACACAGGGATTGCCTTTAGTGTCCTGTAGTTCCGCATGCAGCAGCCCATTGTTGTTTTGCGCGGGTGTAACGGAAAATTCCACTACCGCGTTCTGCGTTTCGGGGAATAAGCGCTCCGCCTTTGCAAAGTCGTACCGGTCGCCATCACTCAGTGCCAGCGCAGGTCCGCCTGGTGTTTGTTCTATTCTTACAGGCGCCCAGCGGGGACTGTAAATATTCCATAACTTCAATGCTGTATCGGGTAACATCTGCTTAAACACTTCATTTACCGGCGCCGTTGCTTTATCTCTTACAGGAACCGGGATACGTGCCACCCAGATATCTTCCTTATTCATACTATACGTAATCCACATATTTCCATCAGGTGGAGTACCATTATTTTCCGTGATGCCTCTTACATACTGCGGGCCATAATCTTTAAAAAAGCCTTTATAACGCAGCGGTGATATTTCGCCCTGTACCAGCAGCATATTCGTATATTCAAGGCCGTTATCGCTTACTGAAACCGCCAGCGGCCAGCGGTATTCAGACGGATTATACACGGTAGCATACCGGCCATCGGAAGTACGCTGGCCCCAGATCTTGGCATTGGCGTTTACAAAACCAGGCGCGCGCACGGCCGATTCAGGCCATGTTTTACCGCCATCATTACTGATGGCTGTGAGTGCATTTTTCCAAAGTCCAACTACCCTTCCGTCTGGCAGGTGATAATAGCTGAGTGCTTTATATTGTTTCTTTAGTGGTATCAGCGGATCGTTCCGGTCTGCTTCTTCATTCCACTGCTGCGTTACCAGCGGATCTGCCAGCAATTCGTTGCAGGCTTCTACAAAACCTTTATCGGGGCTGCTAATATAATTGGGATAAGCCGTATTTTTTTCATTCCATGCAGGGTTATAACGGATGAAATAAACAGGTCCAAAACGCCCGTCCGGCAATATTTCCCGGACCACGCGTCCAATGCCTTTACCATCATTGGGCCGGTCGTCGTCGTCCAGGCAGATACCATAAAAAGCCAATGCCAGCAGCCGTTTCTTCTTAGATGTATAGAAGCCCATACGCTGATGCATAACGGCATACAGGTTGTGCGCCATTCCGGGATAGCCTTGCTTGGTAGTGCCATCCGGTATTTTATAAAGAGGGAAAATGATTTCGGGCTTTGACCAATTATACCCGTCTTTTGAAGTAACGAGGAGTGTTTGTCCTGGTGGTACGCTTTCACTCACCTGGTCGCTCAGGTATTCCAGGTAAAAGGTATTGTTCCAATAGGCCAGCATGGGGGCGTGATTATAGGTATAGCCGGTGCCTTCTGCTTTTTCCGGATGTTCCCTGTTGGCGCGTAACACCTGTATGTTATGCACGCCCATAGCGGGGCTCAGCTGCCCGTGATGATAATCGATATTAACACGGGTTTGCCCGGTATACCTTACGGTATCCTGTGCTGCCTGTTGTAAAATGTCCAGTGTACTTTCTGTTATTGTAAAGATAGAACCATGCTTATGTCCTTCCGGCACCTGCACCTGGTCTGACACATTGGTGAATGTTTTAAAGTCGCTTGTTTTTACTGCACCATAATATTTATCGCGGTAGGCATCAAAATAAATAAGCCAGTCGTTACCCACTTTAACCGTAGCCGGCCCTTCTGTGAAGGAGCCTGTAAACGGTGCAGAAACATGTGTGTACGGCCCCAGGGCATGTTTACCAAATGCCACTTTCAGGTTCCGTTCAGGCCGGGTATTATCTTTCAGCACCAGTACATATTTACCGGCGGCCTGCTGTACAATAGTGGCATCAATCATACTGAAACCAGGGTCAAGAAATAATTTTGCAGGAGAAAAAGTATGAAAGTCTTTCGTGGTCGTATAATACATACGATGGTTATTATCTTCCTCTTCCTGCCCGCGGGGAAAGCGATGCGGGATAGCTGATGCCCAGATAATAATGAACTGATCTGCTTCCTTATCATAAAAAAGTTCGGGCGCCCAAACATTCACCGTTGCCGGCTCATGTTCCATCACCGGGATACTGCGCTGTGGCGACCAATGCACCAGGTCCCTGGAACTGGCGTAGCCAAAGCCTTTATCATTCTTCCAGCTACTGGTCCACACCAGGTGAAAAGTACCATCAGGGCCCTGCACTATAGATGGATCGCGCATTAATTTCTTCTCTCCTACCTGTGGTTGCAGAAAAGAGTGGCCCAGGTTCATCCAGTGATAGCCATCGTAACTATAAAGCAACTGCAATCCGCCGGTGGCGGGTTCTCTGAAAGAAGTAAAGAGGTATACTGTTTTGCCGGGCACATAAGTATCCAGCACCAATACCCAGTCGTTGCCATCCTGTTGGGCGCCCGGCGGATCAAAACCGGCTATGCCTTTATTCGGAAATTTGCC
>NZ_DATMTE010000778.1:0-3054 GCF_035564935.1 Chitinophaga sp.
AATTACTTTGGCTCAGTAACACTTTTGCTTCCAGCACAATTGTTTCACCGATCCACCGCGCCGGCGATTTACCGGTAACCGTTTTCACCGATTTATTCAAATGATTGGGTGTAATGTTCAGCAGGGAAGCATAGTCTGTTACATGATGCAATGTGCCCGTATTGGCAAATACCAGTTCCTTAAAGCGATGGGTAATGTTGATAGCTGCCGTTTGATGGCTGCTGGTCAGCGGTTTATAAAGCTGTTTCACTTCACATAGCAATGTGACCAGGTATGGCTGGATAATTTCCAGGTTGTTCAGCCCGTTCTGGCTATAGTCGAGTAAAAGCCGTTTAAAAAGATGCAGTACAAATTTTGCGGTCTGGTTATCCAATTGCACTTTGGGGTTACCCCATACCCTTAAAAAGTCGAATGTTTTCAGCGGTTCCTGTGTACTGTATTTTCCGGTGAGGATATCCGTATGAAAATTACACAGGTATCCTTTATTCACTTCGCCGCTTTTAAAAGAGAACACCTGTCCTGCTGGCACAAACAGCATTTCATTTTTATAGATCGTATACAACTCGCTCCCGATCTTCATACTGGCTTCTCCGCCTGTAATAAACAAACAGCTATGGTTAGTAGACCGGGAAGCAGGTATCGCCTGTGTTACCAGGCGGTACATTTCCTCCACTCTCACAATAAAAAATTTCTCAAAATCAGGTTTTAAGATACTATCAAGCTCTTTCCGGGGTTGCATAAACCTGGCGGTAAATGAACCCGGATGATATACCGCTATTCCTTTTTTCACTGGCATCTTTTATCTGAAAGATAAAAACAAAGCCTGATAAAAAGTGCTATAGTGGCTTTGACAAGGAATAACATAACTGTGCTGACAGATCTTCTTCTTTCTCCAGTTCCTCTCTCAGCGGATCGTCTTTAATAAAATGATACCGTTCCAGCAGTTTAACGGATCTTTCATTGTCTACAGCCGGGAAGGCCGTAATTTTTTGAAGATGCAGTTGTTCAAAGCCGAACTGTATTACCACCGGCAGTACTTCCTGCATAATGCCTTTCCCGAAAAAGGCGGACTGCAGTTCGTATCCTATTTCCGCCCGATCCAGTTCCGGTACTATATTCCAGTAACAAATGGTACCAATAGGCACATCGCTTTCCTTTGTGGTGATCACCCAATACAACGATTGATTGGCTGCAATATTGGCCTGGATCTTTTCAATAAACTGCCTGGCTGCTGCTACCGTGGTTGTAGGGGGCCTGTTCAGGAACTGGTTCACAAGTGGATCCGACCTTAAAATAAGAAAGGCTTCATCATCATATAATGCAGGGGCCCGCAGGATAAACCGTTGGGTGGCAAGGTTAGGGAAAGGGTTGAAATTAAGTATAAGCATACACTTAAAAATAATCATAATTACCAATCAGCGGCAATGATGGCCATCGCAGCCTGGCAATGGTAAAAGTGACGCTGTTTTTATAACAAAGCGGCCACGTGGCGGGGGCGGCAATATAAAGGTACAATCCGCATGTAACGGGTGTTCACGCGGATTGTCGTTTTTTAGAAAGATGTATAACGGCACTATGCTATGCCGGCCAGGGGTTTTGATAGGTGGAATTATTCAATTTCACTTCCCTGGAAGACAAAGTCAGCTGTATTTGCAGCGGTTGCTCATTGGCGGAATTAAACGTTTCTGCGTATTCAACACAGTAAGCGTCTGTAAATTTCAGCTCTTTGAGCCGCGACATGGAATCCCTCCGGAAAAAGGTAATGCTGCCGTTTTTCGTTTGGGTGTTGGAAATCATCCAGTCAAACAAACTTGTTTCACCGGCAGACTCAACCAGCAGGTTAATGGTGCCTCCTTTGGGGCGGGCGGCAGGTTTCCCGTTATGATCTGTATTTTGGGTAAATGAAAACCTGCATTCCAGGACATTCATTTCTTCCCCATCAATGTTGAGAACGGCTTTAAAAGACATAATTTTTCTGGTTAACAGGTCTGTTACAAGGCGCAACAAACAGGCACAAAAATATGGTATACAGAATGAAAATACACATTTCTGTTTACATGCAGAAAAATTGAAGGTTATTTTTAAGAAATGACGCCAAACAGCGCAGGACATTATCCTTCAGCATATCAATAATATGCTGTTTAATAATTATATAAGATCAAATGCCTGTGCAAAACTGGTCAGATCGTAGCTGGACTGTGCCCCGATCTTTGCTTTAATATTTCGCCGGTGTGTTACAGCGGTCTTTTCGGAGATCCCCGCCCGCTCAGCAATTTCGATAGCACTGAGCCCCAGCGCCAGCAGCCGCAGGATCTCCTTCTCCCTCCTGGTAAGAGATGCAAAAATGTGCTGGTTACGGCGCAGGAAGTTATTCTCCTCCAGCAAACGGTTTACCTTGCTGGTAACATGGTGCAACGGATCAATGGGAATGGCGCAGGTAATCACATGGGTAGGAAGTCCACCGGCATCCCGCATAAACACCCGGGTAGAGCCGAGGTGCCAGGTCCAGTCGCGCGAGGCAGTAGTACGTACCTGCTGAAAGAAGGTAACCGTCATATTGGCTTCCGCCGGCGCATCCAGCATGTTGATAATTTTAGGCAGGTAGTCTGCTACATCGTGAGGGTTAAAGAATGTATCGTAATACCGGGCGCCCATTTCCCGTAAGGCTTCCAGCGTAATATCCAGCTCCCTGCAGCCGCGGGGCGACATATACTCCACGTAGCTCTTTGCCACATTCATTACAATTACCACTACCGGAAGTTCCTGATCAATGGCCTTTAAAGCGTTCAGCTTTTCCTCCAGCCCCGATCCCTCATTATTAAATGCAGCGTGCTCAATCATGTACCAGATATAAAATCGTGTATAGGAATCCTCTGTGACGTTGGTTGACTACTTATTTTGTGCTCTTCTCAATAACAAATGTAGTAAAAATAAGAAAGGGTCCCATCACAAAGAAGAGACCCTTTTTTGGGGATAGAAAATACGGTGATTGACTAAATCAGGTGGATGACTTTATGTATGAATAAGATGAAATCAGATTGTTCTCACAAAGAT
>NZ_DATMTE010000779.1:0-2041 GCF_035564935.1 Chitinophaga sp.
GACAATAAGCCCACAGGCAGCCAAGAGCTGGTTGCTAATGCCAAATAGTGGCCAGATACTGCTTACATTTCCCGTAAAAACAAGATAGCCCCATGAAAAAGTGAAAATAGCACTGCATAGCCAAATGCCCGGTTTCCAATCTTTGTCTTTAAAGGCCGGAAAGATATTGCCCAACATTTCCTGCAAAAAGAATCGCCCCACCCGTGTCCCGGCATCAATAGCCGTAAGGATAAATACGGCTTCAAACATAATGGCGAAATTATACCAATAAGCCATCACGTCGTCCATAAAGGGAACCTTATCAAATATATGTGCCATTCCCACAGCCAGGGAAACAGCTCCGCCGGTCCGGCCATGGAGATCAACTCCTATCCGATCTGAAAAATGTTGCAGATCCACGGCCTTTAATTCGGGATGTTGCGCCAGAAAATGGGCATAGTCACTGACTGGCGTATTGATCGCAAAATAGTCCCCCGGCAGCAAGGTGCAGGCTGCAATCAAGGCCATTAGGGCGACAAATCCCTCGACCAGCATCGCACCATAGCCCACAAAAAGAATCTCTCTTTCGGTACCCAACATCTTGGGCGTCGTGCCCGTGGCAATAATCGCATGGAAACCCGAAATTGCACCGCAGGCAATCACAATAAAAATAAAGGGCAGCACGGGCCCGCCGATCACGGGTCCGCCGCCATGGATAAAATCGGTCAGAGCGGGCATCTGTATCGTCGGATGCACAAAGACAATGCCAACGGCCAACATCAGGATCGTGCCGATCTTGAGATAGGTAGAAAGGTAATCCCGAGGAACAAGAAGCAACCAGATGGGTAACACCGATGCTAAAAATCCATAAACAGCAATCGCGATCGAAATGGTCTTGACATCCCAATCGAACAGGTTGTGAATGACTGGGATCTCCATCAAGCGATGGCCCGCAATAATGCCCACAATCAATAAAATCCCCCCCAATATGCTAGCCAAGGTAACTGATCCGGCTTTGTACCGCATCAAGAGTCCCATAAATATGGCAATCGGCATGGTCAGAATAATGGTAAATAAGGACCAAGGGGCCTCGTGCATGGCGCTGATACAGGCAAGAGAAAGACCAGCCAAGGTCAGGATAAGAATAAACAGAACAGCTATACCGGCTATACCGCCGACAACAGGACCGATTTCCTTCGACGCAATGGTTGCCAGGCTCTGCCCTTTGTGCCTGACCGAAGCAAACAGGACAACCATATCGTGCACACCGCCCCCCAGAACACAACCGATCAAAATCCAGAGCGCCCCCGGAAGGTAACCAAACTGGGCAGCCAGCACTGGACCGACCAAAGGCCCGGCAGCGGCAATGGCAGCAAAATGATGTCCAAACAAGACCTTGCGGTCTGTCTTCACGTAATCGTGGCCATCGGCAAACTCGACTGCCGGGGTAGTGATGGCATCATTGAGCTGGAGTACTTTCTGTGCCATAAAAACCCCGTAAAAACGGTAAGCGATCGCGAAGATTAAAATTGACGCAAAGACCAGCGTAAGCGCGTTCATATTATCTAAATCCATTCTATATCCAGGTATAATTTTATTGCAATATATTATTTTTGTTCCAATACTTGCCCCGAATCCAGCAGTTGTTTTTTTAATAAGCCGTAATCCACGTGCTGCACAACCCCATCATTATCAAGTGCTAATATCGCTGCGGCACCTGCACTCTGCCCCAACACCATGAATACCGGCTCCATACGGATCGAACCAAAGGCAATATGCGAACTGGAGAGGCAGACCGGAACAAGTAAATTGCTGCATTCATTGCTTTTTGGGATAATCGATCCATAGGAAATGGCGTAAGGCGCTGGCACATGAACGCCGATATCGCCTTCGTTTTGAACAAAGCCTTCTTTGGTCACATAGCGTTGGACATTATGCGAATCCAGGGTATATGAGCCCATACCGATCGGATCTTCCACCCTGCGCTTGCCCAGGATATTGTGTTCGGTCGTCACATATTGTCCCAGCATGCGCCGGGCTTCTCGTATATATAGTTGAGAAG
>NZ_DATMTE010000780.1:0-5645 GCF_035564935.1 Chitinophaga sp.
GTTTTCTTTATATAAAAGCCGTAAGGCTGTTACAATCCGCTTAAGCAGATACCGATCTGGTAAGGCCTGATATCCATGTTATTGCTGGCATTGTCTTTCAGCAACGGGTTCAGGGAATATGCGCCGAACAGGGCAAAATTACCATAACCTACGCGAGCCGTAGCGGCAAAGCGCCATGGGTTAAAGAATCCCCTGTTGGCATCTTTATCGATATCCTTGCTGCCATTGGCCCCGGTATATTTAATTTTGGTGTGAGCATCCACCAGGGCGCCCACTTTCACACCTATCGCAGCTTTAAAGCCCTTATTGGCATTATCCGGCACGCTGCGGTATCTTAATTCAATAGGAATTTCGAGATAAGTGGTGGCTACTTTATTCTTTTTAGCAGTGGAAGTAGGGAAAGATACCTGGTTAGGGTTCAGTTTTCCCTGGATATCCATGGTATGATCTTTCAGGTATATGCCACTGGTGCTGAAGCCTAAACCCGCTGCCATGCTCAATTTGGATTTCTTGAACGGGAAGTCGTACATCAGGGCGATATTAAAACCCCTGTTAAGGCCGCTCTTAATACTGTCAGGCGCACCTGCCCAGCCATCGTATGATAACTGTATCATCAAAAAGTCGTTGGAATGGGTAACTTTATTAACCGCTTTATTCATCGGCGAGCCACCATCCTGTGCAAAAACTCCAATAGAAACAGCTATCAGACCCAGGGTAAAAATTATTTTCTTCATATATTATACATACTTAGGAAAAAGAATATTAGGCAAATATAATGGAATGATTGTAACACAATTGGTTAAAATATTGCAAAAACATTCACCCCATAATACATTCACAGGCCGAAAGTAACAGAAAAACAGATATCGGCCACCATAATCTTTTCCTGATCTTCACGTTATACTGAACAAGATGAACAGCAATATTGCCGCAAAATATCCTAATTTGAATAAATAATCCATCACTACGCCCATAACCCCTGCCAACGCTATTAAAGAGTCGTTGAAAATGTACGCATGAAAAAAATTGCAAATACGGTTCTGGTACTTATCCTGGTGGTATTTATGGCGCTCATGGGTTTTGTTTACTATGCCTGGGTAGTCAAAAAAAGAAGCAGGAGCGCTGCTGAAAACATCATACAAACCAACCTTCTGATCGATAAAGTAAGACATGTGGCAATGCTGGATAACAATTATACCAGCAGTATCCGCGATATGCTGATGATGGACCAGGCAACCATACCAGCAGCCAGCCTTGCCCTGCCAGACAGTATGCAGCATCTCCTGAAGTCCGTTGCCGCCAGTATGCCCGGGGATACGGTTTCCCAAAAAATACTGGACAACTTCAGTATTCTTCTCCAAAAAAAAAATAATTATAACAAGCGTATCCTTGCCCTGGCTTCCTCCCGGCCGGAGCTGGCCAGGCAACTGGTTATTGCACCTGAAAACGCCCTGTTCCGCGACAGTGTAAGAAAAGAAGTAAATGATTTCATGCAGGCAAACCGGAGTAAACTGATTGCACGGATAGATAAAGACAACCGTTACACCCTGTACTCCTTCTGGACCACCATCACCATCAGCCTGTTCACCCTGGTACTGCTGCTGGGCGAATCGCGCTACCTGTACCGGATGTTCAAAAAGCAAAAGCGAAGAAACAACCAACTGTACAAAAGAGAACAATCTTTCCTGCGGCTGGCGGAAGAAACAGAACTGATCCTCTACAAATCGCAGATAGACGGCACATTTACTTATGTGAGCAAGCGCGCCGCTGAAATGACAGGCTACACCAATACGGAACTGGTGGGCAAACATTACGCTATGTTCCTGGACGAACCTACCTGGAAACGGCTGGAAGCATTTTACATGAACCAGGTGAGAACAGGCGACGATTATACCTCGCAGGAGTTTGAAATCATTACCAGGTCGGGCGCCAAAAAATGGGTAGAACAAATGGCCGCCCTGGTATATGGCGACGATGGCCGGGTAAAAGAGTTCCAGTGCATTGTAAGGGATATTGATAAGGAGAAAAGGAACGAAGACCAGGTAATGTACCTCCAGGAGCGGCTGGACGCAATTATCGACTTTATGCCGTCGATGATGTTTATAAAAGATATGCCGGGGAAATACCTGCTTGTGAACAACCGGTTCTCCGAAGTACACGGCGTGGATAAAAAGGATATTATCGGTAAAACAGATGCGGAATTGCCTTACGAATGGGTACAACGGTATGCCGGCCTTGACCGGGAGGTAGCCGCCACCGGCGCCAGGGTGAAATCAGAAGAAAGTTTTACGGTGAATGGCAAAACCTATCACTTCCTCATCACCAAATTCCCGCTCAGGAATGCACAGGGCGAAATGATCGGCATCTGCGGCATAGGGCAGGACTTTACGGAGAAAAATAATTATATCGCCGCTATTGAAAATGCCAATAACCTGGCGCAGGAAGCCATCAGCGCGCAGGAAATATTCCTCGCCAATATGAGCCATGAAATTCGTACGCCCATGAACGGTATTATTGGCATGATCAACCTCCTGATGCAGCAAAGCCAGCTGTCGCCCCTGCAACTGGAATACACCGGCGCCATTAAAACATCCGCTAACCGCCTGCTGGTGATCATCAACGAAATCCTCGACTTCTCAAAAATAAAAGCAGGTAAACTCCTGCTGCTCCGGGAACCATTCGATATCTACGAGGTAACAGACAATGCCCTCTTCCCCCTGAAAATACAGGCGCAACAAAAAGGGTTGTCATTTTTTGATGAGATAGATAAAGATATCCCGGCTTCCCTGCTGGGAGATGAAGTACGCCTTCAACAGATACTCACCAACCTCGTGGAGAACGCCATAAAATTCACACCCGGTGGGAAAGTAAGTGTAAAAGTAGCACTGGTGGAAGAAGGCGCCAATGTACTCCGCCTGGGCTTCGAAATAAAAGATACCGGCATTGGCATCGATCCGGAACAGCATGAACTGATCTTTAAAAGCTTCTCGCAAACACATGCAGGCAATACCCGAAAATTTGGCGGCACCGGGCTGGGACTAGCCATCACAAAGGAACTCATTACATTGCAGCATGGCTTTATCCGGGTAAACAGCCAATTGAATGAAGGCGCTACCTTTTACTTTGAACTGCCGTTTGAACGGAATAATGAAAACATTACCGGCAAAGATGAGAAAGGACACCTGCACCACATTGAAAAACCATTACAAGGAAAAAGCATACTGGTGGTAGAAGACGACGACATTAACCAACAGGTGGTATTTCATACGCTACGCAATGCCGGCGCCAGAACAGACGTGGTGAGCAGCGGCAAATGGGCCCTTGACATGCTGGACTGTAAACAATACGATTGCATCATCATGGACATTCAAATGCCGGGGATGGATGGCTACCAGGCTACACAGGCCATACGCCGGAAAGGCATTCAAACTTGCATCATCGCAATGACCGCCTCCGCACTGAAAGGAGAAAAAGACCGCTGCCTGGGGGCAGGTATGAATGACTATATTTCAAAACCATTTGATCGCGCCGACCTGTTTCATAAGATCCTGAAAGGATTGGGCGAACAGGCGCCGGAAACCACGCCCGTAAAAGAGGAAACCACAGATGTACCATTACTCAGTGAACTGAATTTTTCTGCTGTATACAGCATGATGTCGGGCGAAAAAGAGCATGTAAAAATAATGCTGGAAGAACTCCTGGATAGCATTCCTCAAAAATTTTCAGAGATGAACCAGCTGCTGGCGGAAAAAAACTGGCAGGCACTGTATATACTGGCGCACCAGATGAAATTTAACCTGAACATGGCTGGTATGTCCTATGCATCGGAAGTAGCCTTGTCTATCGAAAGAGATGCCCGCCTGGAAGAGCACCTGGATAGTATCCCCGACCGGCTGCAGGAAATTATGACCATCTATTACCGTCATGCACATCTTATAAAAGCACATGTTGAACAGGCATAAAAAATTTATGCTTCCGGCAGGGTGAAATAAAATCTGCTGCCTTTTCCTTCTTCGCTGTTTACGCCAATGATGCCTCCCTGGGCTTCAATAAACTCCTTTGAAATGGCAAGCCCCAGCCCATTTCCCTGGCCCTTCATGCCCGGTACCTGGAAAAATCTTTCAAAAATTTTACTCCTGAAAGCTTCGGGAATACCCTTCCCGTAATCCTGTACTGCGAATAACAGCATTTCCGTTCCGGTGGGCGTTACTACCAGGTCTATATCAGCACCATGGGTGGAGTAGCGGATAGCGTTGGTTAACAGGTTCACCAGTACCCAGGCGGTTTTTTCCACATCGGCCAGTACCCTGGGTAAAGTATCCGGCACCTGTGTGCGGATGGTAATTTCCCGCTGGGCGGCCTGTTTCTGTACAGTGTCCATGGCGTATTGCACAATGTTCATGGCTGTAACCGGCTGGGGTTGGAGTTGTATATTACCACTTTCTACCTGCGACAGATCCAGCAGTTCGCTCACAATTTTTATCATGCGGCGGTTGTCTTGCTTCAGGCTGTCCAGCAGTTCCTTTTGTTCCGGGCTGAGCACTCCTGTGCGTTCATCTTCCAATAATTTAATGCTGAAATCGGACGCTGCCAGCGGGGTTTTCAGCTCATGCGAAATAGTGGCAATGAAATGTGTTTTAGCAATATCCTGCTCTTTGAAGGTGGTAATATTCCGGAGGATCACTACATAGCCTATACGTTTTTCTTCGTGCCGGATATCCGTTGTTTCCCGGGTAAAGAAACACTCCTTTCCGTCCACTACTATCTTAAGCGGTGCATTTTCGTTTGTGCTTACGAGGAAACGCAGCAGGTCGTTCCGTTTAGAGATTTCTTCTGCCGCCTGTCCTATAAGATCTTTTTCCGGCATGTTCAGCAGTTGCAGGGCAGGGGTGTTGGCAAACAGGATCACGTTATTCACATCAAACCCTATGGTGGCATCTTTCAGGCTGCTGATCACGGCTTCTGCCCGCTGCTTTTCAAACACAATACGCGCCAGGTTACTATGTTCATATTCGTCCAGCCGCTGGGCCATTGTATTAAAGGCAGCCGCCAGATCGCCGAACTCATCGCCGGATTTGAAATAGAGCCTTTTGCCATATTGTTTGTTGGCAATATCTTTTATTCCCTGTGTGAGTGCAGCTATAGGATTGGCAACATATCCCGGGAAATTATAAACAAAAGTAAAGCCCAGCACAAAGCACAGACCGCTGATAATAGCAATATACAGCAATGCGTTATCCGCCGTTTTCTTTACCTTTTCGTTTTTACCCACAATGGCCGCCATATTCACATCCATGATGGTATAAATATTCTTTTTTATAGCGCTTATTTCAACAGTAGAATCTTTTTGCAGTAGCTCAAAAATGCGGGTAACTGCTTCAGTCGCATCTTTTTCCCCTCTTTCGGTTACGTTAGCCTGCTGCTTGCTGAGGTTAAGGGAAAATGCCTGCATGGCAGCGGCACGATGAGCCGGCAGATCTTCCAAAGCTACCAGCATATTTTTCGAATACTCCAGTGATTCATAATTATCCTTAAGAATAAACTTCGCCTTTTCATTCAAACGGTTCAGATAATAATAGCCCAGTATGCTCACCACCAGCAGCATGATGTACAGGAATAATACCCCCAGCGTAATCTTTGTTTTT
>NZ_DATMTE010000781.1:0-1674 GCF_035564935.1 Chitinophaga sp.
ATAAAATGCATGTTTGCGGGAAAGCCAGGTATGGGCAAAACTACTACGACTTTGGCGAAGGCGGATTAGTGTTCACAGCGCCTAACCAGATATTTGAATCACCGGATGATTCGGTGCATTCAGGGTATATATTGCTCGTGCACCCCGATTTCTTTTTGTCTTATCCTTTGGCAAAGAAAATAAAGGAATATGGTTTCTTTTCATATGCCGCCGATGAAGCACTGTATTTATCGGAAAAGGAAAAGGCAACTATCATGGCAATTTTTTCCATCATGGATGAGGAATTAAACAGCCGGATAGATGATTTTAGCCAGGATGTGATTATTTCGCAGATCGAATTATTGCTCAATTACAGTAACCGTTTCTATAAGCGTCAGTTCATTACAAGAAAAGCTGCAAACAGGGGACTGTTACAAAAGCTGGAAGACGTGCTGGAAGATTATTTCAATACCGGGAAACCTTCGTTGCAAGGGATTCCAACTGTACAGTACCTTTCGGAACAATTGAATATATCGGCAAGTTACTTAAGCGATATGCTGCGTTCCTACACAGGACAAAATACGCAGCAACACATCCACAACAAACTTATAGAAAAAGCAAAGGAGAAATTATCCACCTCGGGTTTATCGGTTTCAGAAATTGCTTATGAGCTGGGTTTTGAACATCCGCAGTCACTCAGCCGGTTGTTTAAAACGAAAACAAACCAGTCGCCTTTGGCGTTCAGGCAGTCTTTTAACTAACCGTGTTTAATAGAATACAGCGATACTGTCCGGCTTCCAGTTGGTATCGTTCAGGTCCACCTCAATTCCGCTGGCCGCAGGCGGAAAAAGATTGCCTTTCAGTACGGTGCGTTTGCCGGTTTCAAACTTTACATCATTGATCACTTTGCTGGTCAGCAGGTTGCCATTGGCGCCCCAGCACATGACCGTAACAGATGGTACTGTATAACTGCCCTGTAAAGGAAAATACGCCTGTGTTTTAAAGCCCGGTTTACCCTGGTTGTATGCGGGTATCTGGAACCTGTAGCCGGTGTAGTTCGAGTAGGCCGTACCGTTAGCAGGGTTACTTACTTCTCCTGTGGGGAAATTGAACACCCTCGGGATGCCTCCAAACCGGATGTCCATCCAGGCGGCATCCGCAGGGAGCGGATCCTGGATAATGAATTGCAGTCGCGCTACAATCCTGTCCAGCGATACTTTAGCATTAGCCGCTCCGTTGACCACCATCTCAAAGTGTGTGCTGAAAGCGTCGCTGCCGGGATATTTGAAGCCTGCATTGGTGATGTTGGGGCGGTATTCATCCCCGGTGGCTAGTAAAGTAAATTTGTAGTTGCCCGGTGGTAGTGTATCCCTGATAATGCCAAAAGAAGCGGCGCCTGCCTGTTGTACAATTACATGCTGTATGGCGGCCTGCGCGCCTGTGCCGTACACTTTGTAATAAAGATATTTTACATGGCCGTCCAGGGAATCTTTTGCAAGGGATACAGCATCAGTCGCTTTTCTTCCAAAGCTGTCCAGCTGCTGTGTAAAACCGCCGGCATCAAATATAACGGGGAATCCGGTTTCAGATGCGGTGTTACCGGGGAGTGTATGATCTTTGTTGCAGGAAAGCAGCAGCATAGCGGCAGCAAAGCAAGTGAAGGGAGTAGTAGACATGGTTGAAGATTTTAGAAAC
>NZ_DATMTE010000782.1:0-7361 GCF_035564935.1 Chitinophaga sp.
GATAATCTGTCATATGCATACAGTATTTACGGTATAAAAAAGGGCTGCTTATATCCCGGAAGCGGCATAGTATATCCTGCAAGGCAATGCTGAGGCTATTATCATCTTCCAGATATTTACCACTGAGGATGGTGATAAATATTTCCAGCTGACGTCTCATTTCCAAAGCAGTTCCTTCATCAGCAGAACCGCGGTCGCAGCTGTCATCCACTGTAAACAGCCAGGAAAGGAGATCTCCGGCGAGCGTAACCTGTGTATAGGAGGCTTCGGGGTATTCGCGTGCGGCCTGGAATCCGAACCTGGCTTTCGAAAACCAGCTAAGGGGTTTAAATCTTGGGGCAATATCAAATTGCTGTACCCACTTTAAAGTGTCATTTTGAGTATCCTGGTAACAGGAGTTGATCTTGGACCTTCCCGGGATAGTGACGCAGGAAGTTAAAGCATTTGACATACATGTAATTTTTAAGGTGAATAAAAGATTGAGAACTAATATGTAGAGTAGTAATAGTTTTCAGTGAGGATACAACCATTTATTTACTTAATATTTCCGCGGCCATGATTTTACAGACAAGCTCAGAATTATATTATACGAAAAAACAATGCTAACTGGTAATGCAGTAATCCCGAAAAAGCTAAATTGGACAAACTAATATTACGAAAAAACCACCCATTTGGGATGAATGGAATTTTGGGCGGTATAATGGTGCTGTTCAGGCGCAGTAAAAATGCGCCGGAAGGCGGAAACGGGGTAGAATGAGAAAGATGGCAACGGCGGTATTTGCTGATTATAATGTAATGCGCAGCAGCTGTATGCCTGTTCATAAAAAGGGCGGCTCTATAACAGAACCGCCCTTACGATTATACTGAATGGCTAGTGAAAATTTTTTCCACAGCTTGTTCCCTGCGATGTTCTTTAAATTGGTGGCAATGATTATGAGCCACCCGTGCTGTTTTGTAGGAAATAATACAATTATCTGAGTTTATATAACCTGTAACCAAACAGGAAAATAACCGCATAACATACAATAGGCAGATAGTATGCAGTAGCAATATTTGTGTCCGCAATACGACCCATGATGAAAGGGAAGATAGCGCCGCCAAACATACCCATTACAATAAATGAAGACGCCTGCTGTGTTTGCGGGCCCAGGTCTTTTAAACCAAGACTGAAAATAGTAGGATACATGATACTGAAGAAGAAGTTGATCATGAGCAGCGCAATGAAGGAGGTCCAGCCCCAGCCCTGTGCCACGATGATACACATCAGGATATTGCCCACTGCAAATGCAGCCAGCAATTTATTAGGAGCGATATAACGCATCAGGGCCGTGCCTACAAACCGCCCGGCCAGCATCATACCCATGAATACCGTCATAAAGTAACCTGCTTTCTGATCGGAAAAATGCATCACCTCATGACCATAGTTAATGAAAAACGCCCAGGTACCTGCCTGCGCCGCCACGTTAAAGAACTGTGCGATCACTGCAAATACAAAATGCTTTTGCTGGAACAGCTTTTTGCGTACTCCCACCACGCCGGATACATCGGAAGGACCATCATGCGGATCCGTAAGCGCAGGTACCTTTACCATGGCAAATGCAATGGCAATGGCTGCAATCACCGCGCCGATATAAATGTATAATGTTTTTACCGACACCAGTTCCTGGCCGGCATCATGGCTGGCGCTCAGCAGGAAGTACGATCCGAGCGTAGGACCAACAATAGCGCCTACTGCATTAAACGATTGAGCAAAATTGATACGCTGATCGCTGGTGCGCTGATCGCCGAGTGCCGCCATAAACGGGTGCGCCACCGTTTCCAGGGTGGCCATGCCGCAGGCCAGCACAAACAGGGCAATGCGGAAAACACCAAAAGAAGCCGCATTCGCCGCGGGCACAAACAGGAAGGCGCCCAGGGCATACAGCGTGAGCCCCAGCAGCACACCCTTCTTATATCCCATCTTTTTAATAAACAGTCCTGCCGGAATACCCATCAGCGCATAAGCGCCAAAGATGGAAAACTGTACCAGGCCCGATTGGGATTTTGTTAATCCAAGTACGTTCTGGAAATGTTTGTTGAGCACATCGCCCATCGTTAACGCAATACCCCAGCACATAAACAACGAGGTAACGAATATGAGGGTGATCACATATTTTTTCTCTGTAAATTTCGCGGGTAATGAAGCGGCAGACGAGCTGGAATTTTTAGCGGTTTCCAAGGCTTCCTGTTCCAGGGAGTCAGGTGATATCATGATCTGAGTTTTTAAATTTTTTTTATAACGTGGAATGATGGTTTGTGCATTCATCCGGGGCTCTAATATACATTTCCATTTTTATAAACTCCAATCATCTGCCGGGGAAATCATACCGGGAGCGCCAGTTCCATCTGGATGTTACATCGTTCATACGGTGTAGCCCTGCCAGCCACTTTTTTGAAGCCCAGCTTATTATACAGGCTGATGGCGGGTTTCAGAATGGTATTACTTTCAAGGTAAATGTTCCTGGCCCCCACCGAGATAGCTTTTGCAATAATGGCCTGGCCTAATAAAAATCCTATACTTTTTCCCTGGGCTTTGGGAGATACCGCCATTTTAGCCATTTCGTAATCGTAGTCCGGGTCGTCCATCTTTATTAATGCACAAACCCCTACCGGTTCATCGTTGTAAAGCGCTACTAAAATGTGCCCGCCTTTTTTAAGGATGTTTTCTTCAGGGTGGTCGAGCGATTTATGATCAGCAGCTTCCATTTTAAACCACCGGGCAATCCATTCTTCATTCAGCGCTTTGAAGGCAGCCTTATATTTGGGCCGATAGTCCACAATAACCACGTTGCCGGCTTCCCTTTTTTTATGGGCTTCCACTACCCGGCTGAGCAGGGATTGCTGTTCCAGCAGGTATTCCCATTCTTCCATTGCCTTCCAGAGATCGTGCGTAGTTTGGGCGGAAATGGCTTCTATAGCGGTGTTTACATCTGTCAGCTGGTCTTGTATACGGGTGTTGATCTCTAATCCTTTTTTAGTAAGACTCACCATATTCCTGCGTCCATCGGCCTTATCCTTCTTCTCTGTTACCAGGCCTTTTTTCTTCATCTCCCCTATTATTTTACTAACAGAAGGATGGGAATGGCCGATTTCCTTTGCAATGGCCGTAATGGTTTTCTCTTCCCCCACAGATAGTACATAGAATACCGGGAACCATTTCGGCTGCATGTCAATGTTATATAAACGATAGATCTGTGCAGCATCTTCCGTGATCTTTTCAGTAAGCATACGCAGCCTGCTGCCGAGCGCCACTTTACCTGTTTTATTGAAAAATTCCATATTGTAATAAATTACGTAACCAGTTACGCAAATATAGGTATAAGATTAAAATCACCAAATTTTATCTGGAGAGAAGGGAATGGAGAGAGATAGCAACAATTCCCCGACCTTTACATTTCAAAAACCGTTTATAAAATTTATCTGATGGAATACAGACAATTAGGAGCTTCCGGTTTACAGGTACCGGTGCTTAGTTTTGGTACCGCTACATTTGGCGGAGGCAATGATTTTTTCAAAGCCTGGGGCAGTACCCTGGCCGAAGAAGCCACCCGCATGGTGAATCTTTGCCTGGATGCAGGTGTGAATCTTTTTGACACGGCAGACATATACTCCGAAGGGCTTTCGGAAGAGATCCTGGGAAAAGCCATTGCGGGGAAAAGAGACCAGCTGCTGATCTCTACCAAAGCAACTTTCCCGTTTGGTAAAGGTCCCAATAACCAGGGATCTTCCCGTTTTCATTTACTGCGGCAGATAGAGGGCAGTTTAAAACGGCTGCAAACAGACTATATCGATATTTACCACATGCATGGATTCGACGGCAACACGCCCGTGGAAGAAACGCTGCGCACGCTGGACGACCTGGTACAAAGCGGTAAGGTCCGTTACATTGCTGCATCTAACTTTTCCGGCTGGCATCTGATGAAGTCGCAGGCCATTGCAGAAAAATATGGGTGGAACCGTTATGTAGCACACCAGGTATATTACTCCCTTGCCAACCGTGAATATGAATGGGAACTTATGCCCCTGGGCCTCGATCAGAAAGTGGGCGCCATTGTATGGTCCCCGCTGGCAGCAGGCAGGCTTGGCGGTAAATACCGGCGTAACAGTCCGCCGCCACAAAATGGCCGGGTAGCCCAGGGAGGCAGCCCTGTTCCCGAAGCAGTGGTAAACAATGAAGTATTCTACAATATCATTGACGCGCTGGATGAAATAGCCGCTGAAACAGGCAAAACAGTGGCCCAGATCTCCCTGAACTGGCTACTGCAACGGCCTACCGTTTCCAGCATCATTATCGGCGCCCGTAATGAGGAGCAACTGATCCAGAACCTCGGCGCCACCGACTGGAACCTCACCACCGACCAGGTGAAGAAACTGGATGCCGCCAGTGAAATCCCCACCATTTATCCATACTGGCATCAGCGGCAAAACCTGACGTTGAATCCACCACCGAAATTTGTTTAACGCGGATTTTGTCTGACTCAGGATTAAACTGATTAAACTGATTTCGCTGATTAGATTTTTTAGGCTTTTAAAGGGATTCGGGGAGATATAAGCGGATTTTGTCTGACTCAGGATTAAACTAATTACCCTGATTTTGTAACGATTTTATAGAAGATTTGTGGGGATTTAGGCGAAAGTATTCGCTTAAATCTCCCCAAACCTTTTTAAATCCAAAGTAATCAAATCAGCGAAATCAGTTTAATCAGTTTAATCCTGAGTCAGACAAAATCCACATAAGTGCCGAAGGCGCTCTACCTACCGCGAGCAGATGAGCTGGTACGTACCCGGCGTCACTCCTTCTGCACTGCGGAACAGCCGGATGAAGTAATTGGTATCATTAAAACCACAGAGGGTACTTACCTGGCCTACACTGTTATTCCTGTTAGCCAGCAGCTGTTTGGCCAGCTTTAACCTTTCCCGGTTAATATACTGGAGGGGGGTAATCCCAAACTGGTCTTTAAACCATTTGAAAAACACATTGCGGCTCAGGTAGGCTTTCCGGCAAAGGGTATCTACAGAAATATTTTCAGTGAGGTGCTCATTGATATAATGCAGCACAAAATGCAGCCTGCTGTTATTGCTGTTGGTGTTCTTTTCATCCGCAATGAGCTGCAGGTGCTGGCTCTGTAAAATCCGGATCAGCAGTTCCTTCATACTCAGATCCGCATAAATGTCCCTGGAAAGGTCTGTACTGCTGCAAATGCGTACCAGTTTATTGATCAGGTCTGTAAGGTCGGTGTCATTGTTGAAATGGTACCTGTTAAATTGCAGGCGCCAGTTATTTTTATCGGCATATTCACTGTTATAATATTCGTTAAGATACTGCAGGGTACCGCGGATATAGGTTTCATCCACGGAAAAGGCTATACATTGGGTGGGATTATCGGTGGTCGCTTCGGGGAAATCAATAACGATGGTTTCATTGGCCGGAAGGATCACTGTTTCCCCGGGATGGTATTCAAAAGAGGGCTTATCAAAAAGATGCATGATCTTCTTACCTCTCATCATACTGGTGATCACGAAATCGCCAAAAGTAAGCGGCACGCGGTAATCCTGCTGATAACTTTCGAATATATTCAGTTCACAGTTATTGAGGTTATAAACCCGCCTGTTCTCAACCAGGCGTTGTAACTGTTTCGGATGTGTCAGGTCTATCGGCTGTACAAAATGTTTTACCGGCATGGCTAATATTTTTAGCTACAACAAGTTAGTATAATTAACCGAACTCAGAAAATCAGGTACGAATGTGCTAAAGATAAATACGAAATTTTGCCATGAAGTGCCCAATCTTTACCATATTGATGGTATATAAACGGAAACCATCCTTTCTTTCAAATAACATCCACCGGTGTAATTACATCTTATACAAAAAGGTCATCCCCGGCAGGATGGCTTTTTTGTGAAGTATGCCTTCTGTGGAACCAACCGTATTGGTTGCCATCCCACCCGGAGCATAAGGCCAACTTATCCTGTCAAATTAATTACCCGCCCTCCCGGTTTTGTTCCGGAACTACGTTAAATTAGCAGCTACTAATCAAAACCAACAAACGCATTATGAAGAAACTATTCCTCCTCGCCCTCCTGTTGCCCCTGCTGGCTGTAGCACAGGACAAAGGCATGCATTTCGAACATGGCAGCAGCTGGGCCGACGTGCAGGCCAAAGCCAAAGCGGAAAACAAGTACATTTTCGTGGATTGTTTCACCACCTGGTGCGGCCCCTGCAAATTTATGTCGGCCAACATTTTCCCCCAGGAAAAAGTAGGCAGCTTTATGAATGAGAAATTCATCAACGTAAAAGTGCAGATGGATCAAACGGACAAAGACAATGAAGAAGTGAAAAGCTGGTATGCATCCGCCAAACAAATTGAAAAGGATTACGCTATCCGTGCCTATCCTACCTTCCTGGTGTTTGCGCCTGATGGTCATATCGTAGACCGCCAGGTTGGCGGCGCCGAGGCAGATCAGTTCATCGAAAGATGCGCTGCATCCCTCAACCCGGCTACACAATACTACACACAGCTGGATCTTTATAAAAAAGGGAAGAAAGATACTGCTTTCCTTCGCCAGATGGCACTCCTGGCACTGAATAAATACGACCAGGCAAATGCTTCCCTTATTTCAAAAGAATATATCAGCAAGCAGAAAGATCTGTACTCGCCCGTAAACCTGGACTTCATTGCTAAATTTACCAACAGCAGTAAGGACCCCGGTTTTGATATGTTCCTGCACAATGCCGATAAAGTAAACAAAGTGCTGGGCCCCGGCAAAGCAGAAGCAAAGGTAATGGGCATTGTGGCGCAGGAAGAGGTATACCCCCAGCTGATGAAGAAAGACGGCAGCAAACCCGACTGGGCAACCCTTGAAAGCAGCCTGACCAAAAAATATCCTGCTTTCGCGGAAGAACTGATCCTGAAAACCAAAGTGCAGTACTTCAGCTATACAAAGGATGCCGATAATGCCGTAGCTAACATTGTTGCCTATATGAAAAAATATGGCCACAAGGCAGATCCGCAATCGCTCAATGAATATGCCTGGACCATCTTCGAAAAATGCAATGATATGCAATGTATAGAACAGGCACTGGAATGGAGCAAACGCTCTTTCAAAGACAACGAAGTGCCTGCCTTTATGGATACCTACGCCAACCTGCTGTATAAAGCCGGTAAAAAAGAGGATGCTCTCGCCTGGGAAGAAAAAGCCCTGAACAAAGCCAACGGCGACGAGAAGAAAAACTACGAAACCACCCTGGAGAAAATGAAGAAAGGGGAGAAATATTGGGAGTAGCGTAGATCGCCTTCGGCGATGAAAATTGTCTTGGAGCA
>NZ_DATMTE010000783.1:0-4067 GCF_035564935.1 Chitinophaga sp.
CGATGGCGGCATCCTCATTGGAAGTAAAGATCGGGTACTGTTTTGGGTTATCCAGGATGTTTTTGATCTTTGCCGCCGTTGGAATACGTTTGGACTGCCGCAGGTAATAACGCAACAGGAGCGAGTTGTTGAATTTACGCCACAGCTCTTTCTTGTTGTTGTAGAGCAGATCACTTCCATCCATCACATCCTCGCCTGCATACAGCGTGTTTGCTGTCTCCAAAGCTTTGATCATATCTGCGTAAATCTGCTCCTGCTTGTCAAACTTAGGCTGGCTGATGTGTTCTTCGGCAAGGAGTGCTTCGGACATCGGTACATCGCCAAAGCTATCGGTCAGTAGGCCGGCAATATAGGCTTTTAAGGTGATGGCAACGGCCTTATACACGGCCTGTCCGCTTTTTTCGGCTGCCGATTCCATCTCGCGGATATTCCGCAGGTACCGGTAACAGGTATTCCATGTACCGTCGCCGGAGGTCTCGGTAAAATAATACCGGTGCACACCATTGGCCACGCTCGGATTGGCCAGGCCGGTCTGCATGATTTCCCAGGTAAAGTCGTTGCTCCGTACAGTGAAATAGGTTGACATGCCATATACCGTAGGAGTGATTAATGCACTGGGGGTCACATTTTCGACTTTGTTGGGATCGGTATTGATTTCATCAAAGTTTTTGGTACATCCCTGTAGTCCAACCATGGCCGACAAGAGAAGTGCAATGCTGATATGTTTGATTTTCATTGGTCTCGATTTAAAAATTAGCTCTCAGATTAATTCCGAACGTACGTGTGCTCGGCATTTGTCCCATCTCCACGCCGGGCATGATCGTAGCGCCATTTAACGCAGCAGTCTCTGGATCATACATCGGGAAGTCGGACCACATCAATAGGTCACGGCCGAAAAATGCAATGGATGCACTGTTCATCTTCCAGCGCGACACGAGGCTTTTGGGCAGTCCGAATTCCAGGCGGACCTCACGCAGCTTCAGATAGGAGGCATCAAAACTGTTGGTCTCCATATTCGCCCGGCGATAGTAGTCGCCATACCAGGTATTGATAGCCACCTCTTTGGTATTGGGGCTATAGGTACCATCTCCATTGGCTACCATACCTTCACCGACGATAAATCCGGTCTCACGGCCTTTTAGCGTATGCATCAGTTTACCTTGCTCGGTCATCTTATGGTGTGTCTGGGAGTAGACAATGCCGCCGTACTGTCCATCCAAAAGGAAGCTAAAGGACATATTCTTGTAACGGAACTCGTTGTGAAGGCCGCCCCGCCAGTCGGCGTAGGCATTTCCGATCTTGACTTTATCCGTAGGACGAACAGCCAGACCGGTGCTTGCATCAATCAGCACATCGCCATGCTCATTGCGTACAAGACCATAACCCCACAGGTCTCCTGTCGAACCGCCAATGGTTGCCCGGATCTCTGCGGCTCCAGAACCGCTGCTCGCAATGATCTGATAGGGCGTTTCCACGCCTTCTGTCAATTCCAGTATCTTGTTGTCATTCTTCGACCAGTTTGCGGTTGCCGTCCACTGGAAGTGTTCTGTTTTGACGGGTGTTCCTGACACGCTCAGTTCCCAGCCTTGGTTCCTGATCAAACCGCCATTGATGAGGGCCTGGCTGTAACCGGTGCTGACATCCAGAGGAACGGTCAGGATCTGGTTACGGGATCGGTTGTAGTAAAAATTGATATCCGTCGTCAACCGGTTATTTAAAAATGCAAGATTCAATCCTGCCTCGGTTGATGTGGATATTTCGGGTTTCAGATTTTCGTTATGCAGCACCGAAGGGGCCTCGGCAGATCCCGGAAAAATGGACGTCTGAAAATATTTCAACGTGCTGTAGGGATCCGCATCGTTACCGACCTGTGCCCAGGACAGCCTCAATTTTGCAAAAGATACTGCTGATGGCATCGGCATGAGCTCGCTCAACACAAAACTACTGCTCACCGAAGGGTAAAAATAAGACCTGTTATTGGCTGGTAAGGTAGATGACCAGTCATTCCGCGCAGTCACATCCAAAAAGATTTTATCCTTCCAGGACAGGTTTACCAGACCGAATACACTTTGTATTTCTTTTTTTACCAACTTATTTTCGGCTACCGCAGTGGTAAGAGCATTGCTCAGTTTGTAAACATCCGGCGAGATCAATCCGCGGGCCACACCAATGTCTTCCTTCATATCGCGCTTCATCACGTTACCGCCCAAGGATGCCCGGAGACTGAAATCCTCGCTTAGCTTGTCGGTGTAGGAAAGCAACGCGTCGGTATTGGATTCCATATAGAACAGGTCCTGCTGCTTATAGTATCCCTTTGGAAAATTGGCCGTGTCCCAGGGCCGTCTTTGCTCGCGGCGGTCTGAACGCATATTGATGCCCGACCGTAGCATCAGCTCCCATTTGGGGTTAAAGGTATATACGCCCTGCAGCATACCATCGATGCCGTTGCTCACCAGGCTATTCGTCATTTCATGGGCAATGACAAATGGATTTTCGATATACGAGCTAAATGGATGTATCTGTTCGAGATTCTCCTTTCCTTTCTTCCATCTCGGCCGGTACCAGTTGAGGTCGATACTCGGATTTTGGAAGATCATGAAGTAGGCAATAGACTGATTGTTGTAGCCTGTTCCGGGGAGGTTGTCGCTGTTTTTGTTGGTGTAGTTGGCCTTGAAATTAATCTTGAGCTTTTCACTCAGATTGGCCGAACCATTGAAGGCAGCCACAAGGCGCTCGAACCCGGTATTGGGCATGATCCACTTATTCGAGGTATGCGTGAGTGATGTTCTTGCCGTAAAGTTGTCTGTTCCGCCGTCGAATGCAACGCTGTTCATATAGGTCGCTCCTGTGCGGAAGAAACCTTTGACGCCGTCCTTATAAGGCACCCATGGTGTCCGTTCGGTACCCGTTGTTTCCAGTTCTGGATCGTACTGGAAAAACATCTGCCCGTCAAATTTAGGTCCCCAGGCACTGGAGGTCGAACCGGTGTTACGGCCATCCTCGGTCAGGCCGTAGGAATAATACGGATCGCCGTTGGCATTGCGTTCTAGGTTGCCTTGCCCGTATTCATACTGAAAATCAGGCCATTTTAACACATTTTGAAAACTGCTGTTTGAATTGACGGTTACCCCGATACCTTTACCGTTTCTTTTTCCGGATTTGGTGGTAATAATCAGTGCGCCATTTCCTGCACGGCTACCATATAATGCGGTCGCGGCAGCGCCTTTCAGCACGGATATGGATTCGATGTCGTCAGGGTTGATATCGCCCAGTCCATTTCCAAAATCCACGGGAATATCTTTATCTGCACCGCTGGAACCGGCACCATAGGCATCGGTTACACCCGAACTAAACCGACCATTGACCAATGGAACGCCATCCACGACAATCAGCGCTTCGTTTTTGGTTGGATCCAAGGAGCGGTCGCCCCGTAAATTGATGCGCGCGGTGTTTAAGGGACCGCTGCTTGCCTGCGTGATGTTCAGTCCGGCGACCTTACCTTTCATGGCATCCACCCAATTGCTCGGCGTGGCATCGGTCATCTGTTGACCACTGATTTTACTCACGGCATATCCGAGGGATTTTTGCTCGCGTTTGATGCCCAGGGCCGTCACCACGACTTCCTCTATCTTCTGATCGGAACGATGTAAGGTGATGGATGCGTTTGTTGCGTTCGCTGACCATTTTCGTGCTAACGGTTCATAACCGACACTTTGAAAGGTCACTTGCTGACCGGCGTCGACCTGAATGGTAAAGCGACCTTGATTATCTGTGGTTGTCAATGGCCTGCCGCCTGCGGTGATCGTCACGCCGGCTATAGGTTGATGGGTGTTGTCGTCCAGTACCGTGCCGGATACCGAAACTTTCTGCTGGTTTAACCATACGTGTTTGTTCCCGTGAGGAGAAAAGGAATGCGCCACTCCCGGAGCAAAACCCAATCCGACCAACAGTAAAAATGCGCGGCTAGTATGCCCCGAGTATCGGTGGAACGATAAGGTAACTTTTTTCACTTTTTTCATAATAGACAAATCATAAGGCAGAAATCACTGCCGTCGATGCGGCAAAGC
>NZ_DATMTE010000784.1:0-9409 GCF_035564935.1 Chitinophaga sp.
GCCCGGAACATGATGTAAACAGGGCTTTCACCCACCTGTAAACGGATGCCGGTATCTCCTGTTTTTTCCCATGTTACTGCTTTGGCAGGTTCGCTGGTGGTGTTCATTGCAGTAACGCTTACCGGCAACGAGGGCAGGTTATCCAGTTCTGTATGTACTACACGTGGCTGATACCCTTTCTGTTCATGGGTGCGGGCGCCGGTAGGCGACCAGGCTACCCAGGCCAGGGACTGTGAGTCATTTCCTTTCACAAATTCAAACACATACAGGGAATCTGTTTCTTTTTTCACCACCCGCCGGAAGCGGTAATCACCCAATGTCTGGTACAATTGCTTCACCGCCCAAAACGACATCTTCGGAACAAAATTCCGCGTAAGACCGGAAGCGGCATGGAAAGAAGCTTCATCTTCATCATTATAATAATACAGGTAAGCGCGCCTGATATCCAGTGTGGCAAACACCAGGAAGGACCTTACCAGGTACTGTGCCTGCTGCAGATCGCTGGCCCCCTGCCAGTTCAGCTTCAGTGCCCAGTCTTTCCGGTGCTTCATGGCCTCCGGTGTACAGGCATCATAACCAAACTCCGTTACCCAAACTTCTTTATCTTTTGCATGCCTATTACGCCAGGCAATTGCTTCCTCAATTACCTTCAGGTATTGCAGGGAATTATCCTCCGGGTAACTCCTGTTCCAGCTGTTTTCACTGGTAGCAGATTTTTCGACAGTAGGATAAGTATGTACATTGATCACATCATAAAGGGGAAGTATTTTTTTATCTCCATACAAATCATCCAACCCCTGTGAATAAGGGTCTGCCTTCACCGCCACTGCAGGTGTAACGATCTTCATCTGCGGATCTCCTGCTCGCACCCCTTCCGCCATCTTTGTAAACAGTATGCTGAAAAGTGCCGGGTCAAAACGTGTTCCCGGTTCGTTATCAATTTCAACGGAGGTGCATAGTTTTTCAACGCCGGAAGGTCCGTAATAAGTTGCCATTGCCTTCCCGTAATCATATGCCCACTGCTCATGTCCGGCCCATAACTTCTTATAATCCGGGTTGCCCAACCCCACTCCCAGGAACTGCATACAGATATCGGTTTCAAATCCCGCAGCCTTCCATGGGCCGTAAACATCCCGTTTCCAGTTAATATGATTGATAGTGTTGGGAATGGTGATGGTATCACCCGGTGCTTTCACATCCCAGCTGATATTGTGATAACTGCGCAGCAGCCTGCATACTTGTTTGTACAGGTCAGGTTTAAGCGTAACGTGCCCGTTAAGCCCCATAAAATCCCGGAACAACGGCCGGCTGGTACCGGGTATTGAATCTGTTGTATCAGGCTCCGATTGTGCAGGGGTGCGTTCTGCGCAACTGACTGTAAGCGTGGCAAGGAAGAAGAAAATGGCGGTAAACAAATGATTCCGTGGCATAGTACAATAGCATAAGGAATGAACAAAAGAGGCGAATGGTAAGCATGAAGATATGCAAATATCTTTACGCTTACCATCCGCCTCTATCATTGTTCGCTATTGTCTGTTAATTTCTCCAGCCCGGCACCTGTTTGTAAACGCCGTTACTCTGCGCTATTACATCAGGGTTCATAGGCCATGCCATATGTTTAGCCGGATCAAAATTACGTGCAGGCCATACCTGTTTTATTTCGTAAGGCGATGCAGGGTTTACCTTATCGCTGTGGATGCGGCCATGCAAAGGCGCATTGATCTTCGCATAATCGCCCCATCTTTTCAGATCCTGCAGCCTGTCTGTCCATTCACAGGCCAGTTCCACACGGCGCTCATGTTTGAGATCATCCATGGTAGGATTTGCAATGCCTGCCAATCCTACGCGGCTGCGCACTTCATTCAGCGGTGCGGCGGCTTCGCCACTTCTGCCCAGTTTGATCAGCGCCTCCGCTTTAAAGAGCAGGATCTCTGCATAACGCATCAGCGGTAAGCTAAGCGCTGTGGTTGGATAGTCCGGGCTCTGGTTGATGTTGGTGTTAGTGGTGATCACGCCGTCTTTTCCATAGGAATAAGGCTCCATGTACTTATTCATCTGGAAACCGGATAAGCTGTTGGTAGAGTAGTAAGAACGCACCAGGCCAAAGAAGGTGAACTTATCCCCGAACTTCAGGATGGTAACTTCCCTTCTCGGGTCATTGGCTTCGTATTCTTCATACAGCTCTTCTGTGGGCTGGAAATAGCCCCAGCCGTTGAAGATAGCCCAACCGGTATTTTCCAGTACTACGCCCGGAAACTCGGAACCACCCTGTACACCGGAAGTTACAGACCACATATATTCTGAGCTCCAGTTATTGGCGATGCTGAATACAGCGCGGTAATTCTGCTGGCCGTTTGCCTGTCCCTTTACGAGTGCGCGGTGACCTTCATCCCTGATCTTATCGCAAAGCGCGGGGATCAGTCCCCATTTGGAGGCATCGTACTGCGCCCAGTAAGCATATACTTTTACCATGTAACCCCAGGCTGCTGCACGGTGTGCGCGGCCCTGGTCGGAGGTGCTGTAGGTTTCAAACAGCGGCAGCAGGCTGGCTGCTTTTTCCAGGTCGCTGATGATCTGCGCATAGTTATCTGTTACAGATGCCAGCTGAGGCGGAATGCGCGTTCCAAATTCCGGGTTTTCCGGTCCGTCGAAAGGTACGCCCTGGTCTTTATGTCCCCAGAGATAAGCCACCCAGAAATGAGCGAATCCGCGCATAAAATACGCTTCGCCCAATGCCTGGTTGCGGGCCGCTTCCGTGGTATTTTTTGAAGTGGGTACATTCTGGATCACCTGGTTGGCGCGGTTCATCATTTTATACAGGTCGGCCCAGCCACTGGTCAGGTAGCCTTCCCGGCCACTCGGAATGAAGTTCTTGATGTTTTCACCATCCGCCTTTGCTCTTCCTACAATCAGGTCGTCGCTGGCATCCTGCACCCAGAAAAGGTCGCGGCCCCAGGTAGATTCATTACGCATGGCCACGTACATATCGTTGGTAGCCTTCTTCAGATCATTATCACTCTGCCAGAAATAAGCAGTGGTAGGCGCGCCATTGGGTTTTGTATCCACCCATTTGTTACAGGCGCCTGCACCCAGCATCAGCGACCCTGCAAGAAATATATGTTTGAATGTTGTTTTCATAAAAGCATTTCGTTTGATCAGAATTTAATATTTGCACCAAGAGAAAACACGCGGGATACCGGGAACTGGCCGCCATCAAGACCAACACCGCCTACTTCCGGATCCATACCGGTGTATTTGGTAAAGGTGAGCAGGTTGTCGCCGCTGAAATATACACGGAGTCCCTGGTTCCAGCTCATTTTCTTAAAGGTATAGCCGATCAGCAGGTTCTTTAATCTCAGGTAGTTACCGTTTTCCAGGTACCAGTCGGAGTTGGTCTGGAAGTTTTTGTTCGGATCATTTGCGGAGATGCGGGGAATATTGGACCCTTTATTTTCCGGGGACCAGGCATCGAGGATTTTATCCCAGCGGTTGTATCCCTGTTCGGAGCCGCTTAAGGTGGTTAGCTTGAAAGCGTTGAACAGTTTTACGCCGCCTACGCCCTGCATGAACAGACTCAGGTCGAAGTTCTTCCAGGTAAAGTTGGCGGTAAATCCGTAAGTGAGCTTGGGAAATGCGTTCCCCATATATACGCGGTCGCCATCATTAATAGCGCCATCGCCATTCTGATCCACAAATTTCAGGTCGCCGGCCTTTGCATTGGGCTGGATCATTTTACCATCTTTCTGGTAGGCTTTAGCTTCATCGTCCGACTGGAAGATGCCGGCAGTTTTTATCAGCCAGTAAGAATAAAGCGGCACTCCTACTTTGGAACGGAAAGGCGTGAGCACTCCCCTGAAGGCATCTGTATGTGGTATTATAGAATTAGGGGCATCATCAATATATTTCACCCTGTTCTTTAAAGTAGCGATGTTAGCGCCCAGGTTATATCCCACCTGGCCTATATGATCGTTCCAGGATACGGCTACTTCCACTCCTTTATTGCTGATCTCTCCTTTGTTGATGTATGGAGCTGCTAATCCAAAAGTATTGGGCCAGCTGGGTTGTTGCTGGATCAGATCGTAGGTAAGCTTATCAAAATAGTCGGCAGTAATGGACAGGCGTTGTTTCAGAATGCTGATATCGATCCCTACATCTGTTTGTTGTGAAGTTTCCCAGGAAAGTGATCTGTTAAAGGCATCTGTTAGTGCAAGTGAATTGGATCTTGGTGCGCCATCGCCAATCTGGAAGGTGTAATCCGGTGTAAGCTTGGCATAACCATAGTAGTGTGCTATAGTTCCAATGTTACCTATTCGTCCCCAGCTACCCCTGATCTTAAGCAGATCCATCCATTTCGCGTTATCCATGAAGGATTCGGAACTGATTTTCCATGCAGCAGTTACACCCGGGAAGCCTTTGGAGCGATAGCCTTCCGCTAACCTGCCTGCAACGTCATTACGGTAACTGGCGGTTACGAAGTAGCGGTCTGCCCAGCTATAGGATAACCTTCCTACATAGGAAACCGTTCTGTCTTTCCATTCCTCATCAGTCGGCAGGTTTTGGTCAAATATGCCGGCATTTGTAAAGAACTGCGCCCAATCAGCTTCATTCTCAAAGTCTTTTGCAGCGGCAGAAAAGTTACGGTTAGATTCTTCCTGGCCGGTCATGGATACCATTACACCAATGTTATGCCGGTTGATGATCTTGTTGTAATTAAGCGTATTCTCCCAGATCCAGTTATAACCTTTATCTGTAGAATAGGTAAGTGTATTCTGATCATTGGGTTTTCCCGGTTCTGTTCTTCTGGGCTCAAAGTTTTTCCACAGTGCATTTTGCTGGCGGTAAGAAAAACGGGAGAGATAAGTAAGACCCGGGATAATATCGGACACCGTTAGTTCTGTTACCGACTGCAGGTCATTCCGTTTGTTATAAGGTTTATTTCTCAGCAGGGTAGCTACCGGGTTGATCACATCCCCGTAGATACCGTTATAGTCCGAACCTCTCGGGCCTACACCGCCAAAGGTACCATCGCTATAGTAGGGAGTAGCAGAGCGCGGCATATACAGGGCAGAAAGGATAACGCCGCTGTAACCGCTGGCGGTTTCCGCATCCCTGTTATCATTATTATTCCAGAAGATATCCTGGCGCAGTTTAACATTTTTGCTAAACTGATAATTGGCATTAAATCTCAGGGAAATATTTTTATTATAGGTATTGATCAGGGTACCTTCTTCTTTTTCATAACGGGCCTGGAAGAGGGTAGAAAATTTATCTGTTCCGGCGTTTACACTGATATTGTGACGCTGAATCAGACCGGTGCGGAAAATTTCATCCATCCAGTTGGTGCGCGTTACCAGGCCATCCGGATTCTTGGCAGGATTCCATCCTTCCAGCGGAGGCAGTCCGGCATTGGTTTGCGCAAGGTCGGATACTTTGCCCTGTTGTTCTGCAGTAAGCGACTGTAACGTGCGCCATGCTTGTTTGGCGCCCACAAAGCCGGTATACTGTACACTGGGAACTCCTTGTGTAGCCTGGCGGGTGGTAATAAGGACAACCCCTGCCGAACCTGAGAAAGCCCCGTAAATAGCCGCAGATGCCGCGTCTTTCAATATAGTAATGGACTCTACGTCGGCCGGATTATAAGGGGCACCGGGAACCCCGTCCACAACATACAGTACATTTTCGGAATTAACAGAACCAACACCGCGAATAGTGATCTTGTTCGCATTACTGGTATGGCCACCATTACTAACAACAGTGATACCAGGCACTTTACCCTGTAACATATTGGCTACATCCAGCACCGGGCGTTCCTTGATCTGTTTCATATCAGGTACTACCGACACTGCTGCGGAGAGGTCGCCTTTTTTGGCGGTACCATAACCCAGCACCACTACTTCATTCAGCGCGTTGTTACTGGTTTTCAGCGTGAGGTTTACTGTGTTGGATGTGCCGGCAGGCATTTCCACTGTTTCATAACCCACATAGCTGAAACTGAGTATTGCCTTGTCGCTTTCCAGGGTGATTTCAAATTTGCCATCTGCATCAGTAACTGTTCTTATTTTGGTGCCTTTTACCCAAACGGATACACCGGGAATAGGTTCGTTACTTTCCGTAGTTACACGGCCGGTAATTCTGCGGGTGATCGCCTGGGTAGTTTGTTCTTCCGGGTCTTTTTCTGCCTTCCTCAGCAGGATGGCTTTGTCGCTTACGCTATACTCTATACCCGACTTATTACGAAGCATGTTAAGGGCTTCGTTCAATGTGATATTATCTGCTTTGTAATCCCTGACAATAATTTTGTCGAAGTCCTGTTTAACATAGTTAAATGTAAAACTGCTCTGGTGTCCGAGGGCATTCAGCACCTGGGAGAGGGAGGCACGGGAAATATCCAGTTTCACTTTTTCGCTCAACCCTTGCTGCCTGGCGTATCCGAAGGTAGCTGGCAACAGGGCACATCCCAATAGCAGGAATCTTTTCAGGCGGGATACAGCCGGCCCGCTGCTGCGGGTATGCTGATCAGCGGAAGTAAATGTCATTTTCATGTGTTGAAATTTTCAGGAGCGTTCACGTGTTTTTTAATAAATGATCACCTGTCTGTCGGAAATGCGGAATTGTTTACGGCTGATGTAGCATAGATTTCCCAGCATTTTTCCGAAGCTGTCTTTTTTGAAAAGCACAGAAACATTTTTTTCGATGCCCTGTGTATTCTCCCATTTCACCTGATAACCGTTGCGTGTGCACAATCGCGTTACGGCATCTTTGAAGGGGAGATCGGTAGCGCTGAAGGCGCCTTCTTTCCAGGCGGCTACTTTTGCGGCTTCCGTAGCGGAAATATTCAATGCTTTATCTTCATTATTATAGGCAGCGGAATAGCCGGGTTTCAATACGGTACTGTCTTTCCCCGTGCGTACTTTTACTTTACCCTGCACCAGTGACACGCGGGTAAGTCCTTCGCCGGCATAGGCTTCCACGTTAAATTGTGTGCCCAGTACCTGGATGGCGAGATCGCGGGTGCGGATAACGAATGGCTTGTTCCTGTTGCCCTGTACCTCGAAGAAGCCTTCACCGGTAAGTTGTACGCTGCGGTTTTGTTTATTGAAGTCTTCTTTCCATTGAAGGGAAGCGGCGGTATTCAGCCAGATGCGGGAACTGTCAGGCAATACAACCAGTTTGATATCGCTGGTTTCATTGGTTACCTGGAAAGATTTTATGTTCGCCAGGGAAGCAGGTGATTTTTGTGTATAACGGGTCCATATAAACCCGGCGCCGGCCAGTAATAATATACTGGCTGCAGCCGCCCATTGAATGGAACGTTTTTTCCACCAGGCCACCCGGGCGGTTGGCAGTATACTGTGAAAATTTGCCAGGAACTGTTGCCTGTAAAGGTTTGACTCCAGGGCCGACAGGTTTGTTTCGCTGTTTAAACCGTCATACCAGTTGTCCAGTAACGCCAGTTCTTCGGGCGTACATTTTCCCGCATGGAATTTTTTCAGCAGGGCTTCCGCCCTTGGATATTTTTGTGTTGCCATCTGTTAATGAATACCCGCAACACAAAAAATGTTAACTCATCCGAAGGTTAAGAAATTGTAAACAGCAAAAAAGAGGAAACAAGACTGGCAGACAAAGCCGGATTTGCTTTAATATGTGCTTTTACCTGTTTAAGGGCACGGCTGTATAAAACACGTGCTGATCCAGCGTCTATGCCAAGTTGCTGTGCTATTTTCTGGTAGGAATAGTGATGGTTTACGCGAAGAATAAATAATTGTCGCTGGCTGGGCGAAAGGATCTCCAGGGCCTCACTGATGATGGTTTCTTTTAGTCCGTGTAATTCATCGGAAGCAATGGCGCCGGGCGATTCCAGGGTGTTGTTCAATAATATTTCCAGTTTCTTCAGGTGTGCCTGGTAACGGCCATTTGTGCGGTAATATTTAAAGATACGCAGCTTTAATGCGTTGAGCAGATAAAATTCCAGTGTTTCATCTTTCGGCACTTCCTCCCATTTCACCCATAGTGAAAGTAACACATCCTGTACAATATCAAATGCGTCGTGCGGATTTGTTTTTGCCACGGCGATGCCCAGTAATTTATCCCAGTAAGCAGTTACAGCCGCTTCAAAATGAGCCTGACCGGGCATGCCGGTTGTATGATGGAAAGATACTTTCTTAAGCGCAGACATAAGTTGAAATATAACAGTCCCTACAAAAGTAATTGTCTAATATTACGTGGATATTAACGTTGTAAATTCCAGGCTCCTTTTCTTATAAAAATCGATTTAGCAAATCCCGGCAAAAGGAAGTAGTACCATTGCTGTACTATTCATCCGTAAAAAAAAATTGTTATTGTGTTTTGATTGATCGTTTAAAGTGGACTGATTGGCGTCTGCCAAATATATATTTACTTTTTCAAACGGTAAAGAATATTTATAAAGTGTACATCTTACCTTAAAAGCAGGTATCTTTCTGCCTGTTTTTAAACCTATTTATGCTAACCGAAGATGCAGCAATAGCCATACAGGAAGAATTGCGCCGGCAGGTGATCACTACAGATGAACTCCCGGATACCATAAAAATTATTGCCGGTACCGATGTGGAGTACGATAAAGATTCGAACCTGATTGCCGGCAGCATTGTGCTGCTGGATTATGCCACCCTGCAGGTAGTGGCTACGGCTACCCATTGTATGGAAGTTACCTTTCCCTATATACCGGGGTTGTTTTCCTTCCGGGAAATGCCTCCATTATTAAAGGCCTGGGAAAAACTGCCCCTGCTGCCCGACCTTATTGTTTGCGATGGACAGGGATTGGCGCATCAGCGCCGCTTTGGAATGGCCTGTCATTTTGGGGTTACCGTTAACAAACCCGTGATAGGCTGTGGTAAAACACGGCTATGCGGTGAATACAGCCACCTGGGGGAAGAAAGGGGAAGTGTTGCACCATTAATGGAAACAGGGGAACATATCGGCAACGCCTTACGCACACAAGCCGCCACTAACCCTGTATTTGTTTCCACAGGTCATAAAATATCCCTGGCCACCGCCACAGCTATTGTGCTGAAACTATGTACACAATACCGTTTGCCTGAAACCACGCGTATATCCGATCACTACGGGCGGTTGGCATTACTGGAGTATAAAAAAGGAACGTGAGAGAAATATTTGGAGAATTGAATTTATTATTTATATATTTGCAACCCCAAACGGGGAATACAGAATGGCTGAAAGGCTTGCCTGTAGGAAGGATCGGTAGTTCAGTTGGTTAGAATGCCGCCCTGTCACGGCGGAGGTCGCGGGTTCGAGTCCCGTCCGGTCCGCAAAAGGAAACAACAAATTTCAGTTGTTTCCTTTTTTTATGCTTATAAGGGACTGATTCACAAATCATTGCTTTTCAAATCTCTAAAATGGAAAAGTGTTC
>NZ_DATMTE010000785.1:0-2267 GCF_035564935.1 Chitinophaga sp.
TGTTTTTCAATTAACGGGCCTGCTTCCCGGCAAACATAATTTCCGGATCATGGGTCGTAATTCCAAGGGGCAGGAAGCCGGTTTTGCTGCAGAGATCTATAATAAATCGGCTTATGAATTATATAACACCGGTAATTATACAAATATTATTGCTTATTCATCAGAAGATCTGATACATTATCCCGCCGATGTAGTGGAACTTCAGGGGGCGTTAAGTACGCTGATAAGTAAAGAGGATTATGTCACACCTATCATTTTCCAGATGAATCCTTTCTTGTATGGATTTCTCGGAAACTGGCGCCCAATAGAGCAGAAAGCTTTCCTGGTGAACAGGACCGGGCAACAGCTGTCTGTCCCTGATATCAGGAAGGGGGGGGCTTATCAGAACTTTACTCCTTATTGGTATTTCTCAGTGACCGATAATTCGTGGAAGCCCACTTATGTGAATAATGAAAAATGGGTCAGCACCGGTACTATCACTCTTTTTGACGCCCAGGGAAATGGCCTGGAATCAAAAGATCCATTGGGGATTTTCAAAAGCGCACTGTTTAGTTTTAATAATACACTTACTGCTGCAGTGGCTTCCAATGCGATGCAGCGGGAAATATTTTACGATGGATTTGAGGATTATGCATATCGGGTGAACGCTATTCAGGAAAATAGTAATCCGAAAGACAGCTTCAACATGTTCGTGATGATCCGCGACAAGGGACAGTATACAGACTGGCTGGACAACAAAATCGCTCACACCGGTAAATACAGTCTGAAGCTAAATAGCCCGCTGGTGTTATACACGCATCCGCATGAGAATGTGCACCATACCCTGCCTTATCTGGATTTTTCTGACCTGGGCGAATACATGCGTACGACCAGGCCTAACGTCTACCCGATGGGATTTGCTCCAAAGCCAGGTTCAGAATACATTTTTTCTGCCTGGGTAAAAGATGCACAACCTGCAGGTAGTACCTCCGATCTGAAAGTGAGTATTAATGACGTTGACCGGCCCCTCACAGTAAAGGCTTCGGTAGAAGGATGGAAGCTGGTAGAGCTCAGATTTTATGCGGGTACAACCGCATCTTCTACTGCCCTGACCCTGTCTGCAGGCAGCGCTACAAGGATAGACGACATACGTATTTTACCTGTTGCCGGCAATATTAAAACGTTTGCGTATGATCCTCAAAACCAGCGACTCATGGCGCAATTGGATGAAAATAACCTGGCCACGCTGTATGAGTATGATGATGAAGGTACCCTGATCAGGTTAAAGAAGGAAACAGACCGGGGAATCATGACGATTAAAGAAAACCGCTCTTCCTACAGGGCGAAAAATTAACCGCTTTAATATTGAAAGATGAAGAAGTATCATATAAGTGGAAAGTTTATCATTTTATTCGTGTCGGCAGTAATGGTGGTTGGACTGGCCATAGGCGGCCGGCCTTTGCTGCATAGCTGGTGGCCTCCCGTGAGAGAACAGGCAGCAGTAGTTCAAGAGGCTCCCCATTTTCAACGGGAGGATGCTGCGTTGCTCGGACAGATCATTGCTATTTACAGGCGTGTTGACACGTTGTCTGTAATTGATATGGGAGGCAGTATCCGGATCAGTGATCCGGCGGAGCCGACAGAAAATGTGAACGCCACATTTAATTATTGCAGGAGAAATGCAGAAATGTATTATCAGCTTGGCGATAATGAAATGATCCAGCTGAATGACTTGTGTATTTCGGTTAACCGGGGAATTGAGAAACTATTTGTTTCACCTCCCAAAGAGGTAGTGGCGGCTCCCCAGTTACCGGTGGATAGTATCATTGCACTCTGGGAGAGCGATAGCTATGCTATCAATACCACGCACACCGATAATTTAACAACTGTGCAACTGCTTTGTGAACGCCATGTTACCTGTAAGGAATTGAAAATTACCTATGATCGTAGTGCCGGGAAGTTGAACAGCGTTTACATGCGTTTAACCAACCTGGAAGATCCGATGAACAGGAAGATGGACAGGGAGATCACCACGGTTTTCAATAAATGGAATGAGGTGATTACAGATGGAAGCCGGCTTAGTTTGTCTACTTACCTGCAGAAGGAAGGAGAGGGCTGGAAACCTGCTGCTGCCTATAGTCATTTCAGATTGATATCAACCCTTTAAGTGTTAACCTATTCACCATTAATGCCCTTTACCTATGGGTTATAGAAAATTAAATATTCTCTGTTACAGTGTATGCTGTGTACTGTTGCTGCTGCTGGGAACGATTCATGTGGCAAACGCA
>NZ_DATMTE010000786.1:0-10380 GCF_035564935.1 Chitinophaga sp.
GGAATTAAAGTTGCTGTAGACAAAGCTTCTAATAGAAATATTATAGAAGTGGTTACCGCCAGTGGTAAAATTTACCCTGAAATAGAAGTAAAAGTAAGCTCCGATGTTTCCGGTGAAATCACCGACCTGCCCATCCAGGAAGGCGATTCCGTAAAAAAAGGACAGGTACTGGCACGGATATACGCTGATATCTATGGATCGATGGTAGATAAGGCTGCCGCCTCTATGAGCCAAACACAAGCCCAGCTGGCTAATTCGGCCGCCGCGCTCAACTCCTTCAAAGCCCGCCTCGATCAGAACAAGGCCGCTTATAACAGGAACAAGGAACTTCTTGCCCAGAAAGTAATTTCAAAGTCTGAATTTGAAACAGCAGAAGCAACTTATCTCGCCTCGCTGGCAGATTATAATGCTGCTGTGCAGCAGATCAACGGGAATAAATTTGCCGTTGCCAGTGCGCAGGCCAATCTGAATGAAGCCAACAAGAACCTCGGCCGTACCACCATCTCCGCACCTATGGGCGGTATTGTTTCCCTGCTTTCTGTAAAGAAAGGAGAACGCGTGGTAGGTACTGCGCAGATGACCGGTACCGAAATGTTGCGTATTGCTGATATGAATACCATGGAAGTGCAGGTAGATGTAGGTGAAAATGATATCCCTAAAGTGAAATACGGCGATACCGCTATCATTGAAGTGGATGCCTATAATAACCGCCAGTTTAAAGGCATTGTAACGCAAATTGCCAGTTCCAGCAAAGGTGCTGCCACAGCTACTGTAACTACTGCTTCTTCCGCGGAACAGGTAACCAGCTATATTGTACACATACGCATCCTGCAGGAAAGCTACCAGGACCTCCTCGATAAAAACAAAAAAACCTTTCCTTTCCGTCCTGGTATGAGCGCCAGCGTGGATATCCAAACCAGGCATGTAAATAATGTACTCGCTATTCCTATTAACTCAGTTACCACCCGCGATGCCGATTCTACCAAGGGCGATAAAAAGGCGCCTGAACAGGATAACACCACGCCGGGTTCTTCTGCCGATACCAAGCCCGTGTTAAACGAGGTAGTATTTGTATTGCAGAAAGATGGTAACGTTAAAATGGTGCACGTTAAAACCGGTGTACAGGACGATGCCTGGATCCAGATCACTTCCGGCCTGAGCGCAGGCGACCAGGTGATCAGCGCCCCTTATACTGCTATTTCCCGTACCCTCGAAAACGGCAAGAAAGTAAAAGTAGTACCTAAAGCCGAGCTGTTTGAAGGCGGTGCCAAGTAACACCTGTATACATCATTCTATATAAAAGAAAGGGGGAGACTGAGTAGTCTTCCCTTTCTTTTATAAGGTACCGCCAAAACTGCTTTATTGCTTTTTAATTACATTGCATAAAAATTTGCATTGTGAGCAAGAGCATCGGAATTATAGGCAGTGGCAGCTGGGCCACTGCCCTGGCTAAGATCCTGACAGATAACGGGCATCATATACACTGGTGGATAAGAAATGAAGAAACCATCCGCCATATGCAGCTACGTCATCATAACAAACATTATCTCACTTCGGTATATTTTGATACAAGCCTGCTTAGCCTGAGCAGTGATGTAAGCGCTGTTGCAGCCGCCTGCGATGAGTTGGTGCTGGCGGTTCCCAGTGCTTTTCTGGAAGATGTGTTAGGCAGGTTGCCCGCAGATGCGCTGATCAATAAAAAAGTCATTTCTGCTATCAAAGGGTTGGTACCAAGTACCAACGACCTGATAGGCGAATACCTGCACAAACAATTTAATTTACCCGGCAACCAGTATTTTACCATTACAGGGCCCTGCCACGCGGAGGAAGTAGCCAGTGAAAAACTGTCTTATCTCACGTTTTCAGGTACCCACCTGGCTACCACGCAGGCGCTGGCCGACAAATTTACCGGCAGCTACCTGCAAACAACTGTAAACACAGATGTGATAGGCGTGCAGCTGGCGGCAGTGCTTAAAAATATTTATGCTATGGGCGCAGGTATTGCGCATGGGCAGGAGTATGGAGATAACTTCCTGAGCGTTTTTATTACCAACTGCTTCCGGGAGATGCAGGGCTTCCTGGAAAAGTATGAAGAACAGAAAGCCATGGTGGCCGGTAACGAGCCGGTAGTGCATAACTACAGCGCCAGCGCGTACCTGGGCGATTTACTGGTTACCTGCTATTCATTGCATAGCCGTAACCGCACTTTTGGTAATATGATCGGGAAAGGATACAGCGTAAAAGCCGCTCAGCTGGAGCTGAACATGATTGCAGAAGGCTATTATGCCAGTAAATGTATGCATGAAATGAACAGGAACATCGGGGCTTACATGCCGGTTGCCCAGGCGGTGTATGCTATCTTATGGCAGCAGGTGCATCCTTCAGAGGCTTTTCTTTCACTTGAAAAAGGGTTTATATAAATGTTGGTGGCTGCCGGTCATCCCCCATTGGCAGCAGCTTAATAATCATCATAGTCCTCATAATTATCTTCCCCGATCTTCATAATGGCCCGTACATTCGGGAAATACTGCCTGATAAGGCCGGCAATCCGCGTAAAAAGATAGTCACTTAACACCGGCCCCTCATAATACTCGATCTCGTTTGTTTCGTCCGAGATAACATATTCAGTGATATTACGGTCAATAATGGCCTGAAAGCGCCGCTGGCGGGGTAGTTTCCTCAAACAGACTTTGGTAGGTACGCCATCTACATTAAATGTACATGCAATGTTTCGCATAACGCCGGGTGGTTTAAATGAGAAAATGGAATGGTTAATTCGCCCTTAATGGTAGCCTGGATACTTACTTCAACTAAAATAAGCTGAAATGGACAAAAGAACATTATTGCCCGCCCAATTCCTTAATAATGTTGTCATTTGTGCCATAATACCTCACCTGGCAATGAATTACATTACAATTGTAAGTATTTATGTTTATATGTACTGTTAATAGAATGTAAATGCCCTCATTTTATTTTTCCATCTACTACCTGTGGACCGGGTACAAAATGTGTAGAACTATTTCTACGTTTCCTGGCGGGCCATGCCGTGCAAACACACTGCAGCAGGCATTGGATTAATATTTGGATCATCCTCTGTCCCGATCCGGAAATGGAGGACCTGGTTAGTTGTTAACTGCGTAGTATAAAATTTTTATCATGAAGATTAGAACCTTGCTTTTTGTTACTTCTTATCCGCCGCGTGAGTGTGGGATCGCAACTTTTGCACAAGACCTGGTAAATGCAATGAATAAAAACTTTGCCGGGAATATGAATATTGAGGTGGCAGCGCTGGAAGAGTCGGGGAAACCTGCCAATCCCAAAGAAGCCCCCGTTACCTATTCTGTAAACCCTTTCAATATTGACAACTGTATTGATTTCGCACAGAAAATAAATGAAAACGATAAAATAGACCTGGTTTGCTTTGAGCACGAATTTGGCCTGTATGGAGGAGAATACGGACATAATCTCCTGGCCATGCTGTCGTTGCTGGATAAGCCTTTTGTGGTGCGCTTTCATACCGTGTTGCCCTACCCTGATAATAAATGCACAAAAGTAGTAAGCCTCATCAGCGCCCTTGCAGCAAAGGTGATTGTAATGACCCGCTCTTCGGCCGATTTACTGCGGGATGTATATCATGTACCGGCGGAAAAGATTGTACACATCCCCCACGGCACCCATGCGCACATCGTAGAGGATGTACAGGTGCTGAAAAAACAGTATAATGTGGAAGGACGGATGGTGCTGAGCACCTTTGGTCTTCTCAGCGAAAATAAGGGTATTGAAACAGGTATCCGGGCTATGAAAGACATCGTGAAGCAATATCCTGATGCCATCTACCTGGTGCTTGGAAAAACCCACCCGGTGGTATGCGCCAGGGAAGGAGAAAAATACCGCGAATCACTTGAAAGCCTGGTAACGGAACTCGGCCTGGAAAAGAATGTGAGATTCGTAAATAATTATCTCTCCCTCAAAACTTTACTCGACTATTTATCACTTACCGATATATATCTTTTTACATCAAAAGACCCGCACCAGGCTGTAAGCGGTACCTTCGTTTACGCCATGAGCGCAGGTTGCGCGGTGATATCCACTTCCTTTGTACAGGCCCGCGAAATGCTGGAAAACGGGGTTGGCTGCCTGGTTGATTTCAATAACCCCGAGCAAATTGCAGCCTGCGCATTGCAACTGCTCGGTGACCCCGCATTGCGCGCGGAAATGAGCCGGTCGGCTATTGAAAAAACACGCAGCTCCATCTGGGAAAATGTGGCCATTGCACACATGAGCGTGATCAGTGAAGCACTGGCGGAAGACAAGATCCTGCCGAACCTGCCCCCACCTTACCTGGATCATATAGACCGTATGACCGATGAAGTAGGAATGCTGCAATTCTCCAGGCACGACATTCCCGATCCTGCATTCGGATACACGCTGGACGACAACGCCAGGGCGCTTATTGCCACCTGCATGTACGCCAGCGAATTGAAATCCAGCAGTTTCGTGAACGCGCTCACCCGCAAATACATCGATTTTATCCGTTACTGCCAGCAACCTTCCGGGAATTTCCTCAACTATGTGGATGTTGGCGGCGCATTCAATAAAATGAACGATGAAGTAAACCTGGAAGACGCCAATGGCCGCGCTGTATGGGCATTGGGCTATGCCCTCGCTTCACACCGGCATCTTCCTTTTGACGCCGTGCAGGATGTATCTGCCATGTTTAACAAATGCCTCAGCTGGATGGACACATTGAACTCGCCCAGAGCTATGGCATTCACCATAAAAGGACTGTACTATTTCCTTATTTACAAGCCCGGTGATAAAGCAGTGGAAATTTTGCAGCATCTGGCTGCAAAATTGTATGAACGTTATAAACTGGAAGCGGATGAAAACTGGCATTGGTATGAATCCTATCTTACTTATGGTAACGCCGTACTGCCTGAAGCCATGATGATGGCCTACCAGGTAACAGGAATAGAAGCATACCGCCAGACTGCTGAAAACAGCCTTGCCTTCCTGTGCAGCAAAACCTTTACAGACAGCCATATGAAGGTAATAAGCAACAAAACCTGGTACCACAGGAACAGTACCGGGGAGCCGGAAGACGGAGGAGAGCAGTCTATCGAAGTAGCATACACCATGCTGGCATTAAATATGTTTTATAATATCACAAAAAATAATTCATACCTGGAAAAGATGCGTTTGGCATTCAGTTGGTATTTAGGCAATAATCACCTTAAACAACTTGTTTATAATCCATTAACTTATGGTTGTTACGATGGCCTGGAAAAGAACAATATAAACCAGAACCAGGGCGCTGAATCTACTGTATGTTACCTGATTGCCAGATTATTAATGGAACAATGGAACAAACATAAGTATGTTAGACCAAAACAAAACAGCCTGGCGCCAGTCCGACTTGGCTACAACTGACAATAGCATGAAGTATCCCAGTATATTGATTATAGATGATGAGCCGGATATATGCAGATTATTGCAATTAACGCTTGTACGTCACGGATATAATGTGAAATACGTACATGAACTGGGAGAAGGGATGAGATCCATTTTCAAACATCAGCCCGACCTCCTGTTCCTGGATATCCACCTGCCCGACGGATCGGGCCTGGAAGCATTGCCCGTGATCAAGGAACGTTGTCCCACGCTTCCCGTAATCACGATCAGCGCTTATGACAATGCGATGGAAAAGCAAACCGCCCTGAAGGCCGGCGCCGCGTTTTTTCTGGCTAAACCTTTCAGTCTCAAAAATGTAGATGAGCTGATGGGGAGTATCAAAATAAAAAGCTGAGAACGCCTTTAGTTATAATCAGTAATTTTAAACCAGCTATTCTGTTGCCAATTACCACTATATTAAAGAAGTATGAAAAATATTCTAATAATAGATGACGAAATTAACATCTGTACATTACTGAGTAAATTTCTCGGAAAACATGGGTTTGACGTAGATACCACCATGACCGGGGGAGCTGCGCTCAAAATGCTGAAAGAAAAGACCTATGACCTTGTACTGTGCGATTACAGGCTGAAGGACACGGATGGTGCACAACTGCTGCAGGATATCCACCAGATAAATCCTTCTATCATTGTTATCATTATTACAGGGTATACAGATGTAAGAGTAGCCGTGGAAATGGTGAAAAACGGTGCATACGATTATCTTTCCAAACCCTTGTATCCCGATGAGATCCTGAATCTTGTACACAAAGCCTTTGCTCATAAAGAAGCAGAGCAGGAAAGACGTGCCTCCAGGCCAGTGGAGTCTGGCAGTGAACCTGAAGAAGTACGGGAAACGTTACTGTCACGCAACCAGGACGATAAGAACAACAAATATGTTTATGGTGAAAGTGACGGCGCGAAAGAGCTGATAAGACAGATCAAGCTGGTAGCGCCTACCGACTACAGTGTTATCATTTTTGGTGAAACCGGTACCGGCAAAGAATCGGTGGCGCATCTTATTCATCACCATAGTAAAAGAAGCCAGCAACCATTTGTGGCTCTGGATTGTGGCAGCCTTTCCAAAGAGCTGGCAGCCAGTGAATTGTTTGGCCATGAAAAAGGATCATTTACCGGCGCTATCAATACCAAAATAGGCGCTTTCGAACAGGCGCAGGGAGGTACCCTTTTCCTGGATGAAATCTCCAACTTATCATACGATATACAAGTGGCCATGTTGCGCGTGCTGCAGGAAAAAGTGATACGCAGGGTAGGTAGTTTAAAAGAAGTGCCAATTGATGTACGCATCATAGTAGCTTCCAATGAAAAGCTCTCTGAATCAGTACAGCGCGGCAAATTCAGGGAAGATCTGTTCCATCGCCTGAACGAATTTACCATTTATATTCCGCCTTTAAGGGAACGCCGGGAAGATCTTCCGCTGTTCACTACCGCCTTTGTAAACCAGGTGGAAAGAGAACTGGATAAATCATGCGGAAAAATTTCGGCTGAAGTATGGGATTGCTTCCAGCAATACAACTGGCCCGGTAATATCCGTGAATTGAAGAATGTGATCAGGAGAGCCTGTTTGCTTACGCCTGAAATGGAAGATATTACCATGATGGCATTACCCCTGGAAATGAAGGAATCATTTAACCAGATCCCCGAGGAAGTACATATATCCGGTGAACTGGCGCTTATTTCCAACGATAATGACCTTAAAACGGTAGCGCTTCAGGCAGAATATAATAAGATTATAAATGTGCTGAAAGAAGTGAAGTATAATAAAACAAAAGCAGCGCAGGTATTAAATATCGACCGCAAAACCTTGTACAATAAATTGCGGTTGCTGAACATAAATTACTGATCCTATTTTTATTTACCGGCAAACACCTGTTTGCCGGTAAATAAATTATCCCAATACGGGAATAGCTATTGTAAACACCGACCCCTTTCCCTGTTCACTGTCTACGTGTATGGTTCCTTTATGATTTAACAGGATGTTTTGTGTACTGGTAAGCCCAAGCCCCGTCCCTTTCGTTTTACTGGTATAGAAAGGATCAAATAAACGCGCCAGCTTGTCTTCCGCAATACCGGAACCGTTATCACTGATCATCAGTTTTACCTTGTCCTGGCTAAGCACCGTAGTAACGGTGAGTACTCCTTTCCCCGGTACCATTGCCTCAATGGCATTGATAATAATATTCAGGAATGCAATCACTACTTTTTCTTCATCTGCATTGATCATTACATCCGGAGTCATCAGGTTCCTTTCTACACGCATTCCGTTTAATTGCAGCCGGTCGCCGGATAGCAGCAGTGCTTTTTCTATCAGGGTATTAATTCCCTGGGGTTCCACATGCAGCTCAATCATGCGGGTGCTGTGCAACAGTTCTGTGATCAGTTGGTTAATGCGCGTACAATTGCGTTCAATGATATCTGTATACATAACCGTATCATCATTCGCCACTACCTGCTCTTCTTCCTTAAACTGGCTTACCGCCAGCAGGATGTTAGTCAGCGGATTCCTCACTTCGTGGGCAATCACCCTGGCGATGCGGCCGGTGATCACAAATTTTTCCTGGTGTTGTTTTTCCTGTTCTTCCCTTTTTTTATCCGTAATATCCTGGATCACGCAAAGAAATATCTGTGCAGCTTCGTCCAGCATTACTGCGTTGATCAGCACTACCAGCTTTTTGTTGTCTGCTGTTTTGAAATCATATTCCTGTGAATTGGCAGTGCCATTGTTACAGATGTTATCCAGGAAGTTTTCACTTTGTTCTTTGGAGATAAAAAGATCACGCAGGTGTAGTTTAAGTATCTGCTCCCTGTTATAACGAAGTGTTTTTAAAGCTGCGGGATTAGCATCAATGATATTCCGGTCGCAATCTGCCAGTACTATCAGGTCGTGTGCTTTTTCAAAGATGCCATAGTATTTTTTTTCACTTTCTTCAATAGACCGGCGATGGCTAAATTCGTCAAGTGCATAGCGGATAGATCTTTCCAGCAGGTCGGCCGTCATTTCGCCTTTTACCAGGTAGTCGTACGCACCAGCCTGCATGGCTTCGCGGTCAATACTATAATCCCCCTTTCCGGTAAGCATGATTACAGGTGGCTGGTGATGCATTTCATTCAATCTGCGAAGAATATCTATACCTGTATTAGGGCCCAGCCGGTAATCTACAAGAAGCACATCATGTGTGTTTTCTTCTATGGCAGCCAGCCCTTTCTGGTAAGTGGATGCCCATTCCAGCAAATATTGTCCGGGCGAAATATCATGCAGCAGTTCCGTTACAAGAAAGAAATCATCTTCGTCATCATCTATCATTAAAATGTGTATCGGGCGCTCGCTCATTGTAAGAGATTAGAAAATTTGGCAATTAAAGACGAAAATTACAGCAATAACGGTGCTAACCTTTACTAATCAGCGGCTTCATCATTCCTGGATCTGTGTTTTAACGGCAAAATAACAACAAAGGTAGCGCCCTTTCCGGGGTCGCCATAGGCCTGGATGAAACCGTTGTGGCTGTCTACAATTTTTTTGCAGATAGCCAGCCCAATGCCTGTGCCTGAATATTCGCTGATACCATGTAAGCGCTGGAAAATAAGAAATATCCGGTCGGCATAAGCCTGCTCAAAGCCAATACCATTATCGTCAAAACTAATGCGGCAGTAGCTGTCGTTCCAGCGGCTTTCCTTTACAACCCCTAATTCTTTTCCCCGCAACAGCTGGTGATGGATATTGATTTGAAGTGGCCTGTCCGGGCTGGCAAACTTAATGGAATTGGCCAGGAGGTTCTGGAACAACTGGTGAAAAGAGGTGTCGCTGCCTTCAATTACAGGCAGCTGATCATATTTTACCTGTACATTCTTTTCCTCCAGTGTTACCTCCAGGTCGCTGAGCACTTCCTGTAACAGCCTGTTCATATCCACGGGGGTAATGCTCTCAGGAGTGATACGGCCCGCCCTGGAAAAAACAAGGAGGTCGTTGATCAGCACCCGCATCCGCGAAACGGCAGATACCATACGGTCTATCAGCTGAATGGCGTCTGGGGGCAGCTGTTCTTTATACTTCATTTGCAGCCGGTCGCTGAAGGTGGATATCTTGCGTAACGGTTCCTGCAGATCGTGTGAAGCCACATAAGCGAATTGTTCCAGCTCCTGGTTGGTTTTGTTCAACAGGGAAATATTCTGCTGCAGGTCGCGCTGGTAAGATTTCATCCTGCTTTCGATATGCAGCTGTAATTTAAATTCCCGGGTTAGTGTAACATAGGAATAAATACCTATCACGATAGCCACCAGGGAAGAGATAAAGATCATGGGCACCCACATCACGGCAAAGAAATGAAACAGTTCCGATTTTTCCTGTACCAGGCCTTCTTCGATCCGGGTCATATCACGCACCTTGTTATCAATAATGTCCATTGATCTTTCTCCTTCTTTCACTTTCGAAAGCTGCTTTACCTGGGTTGAATTTTCTCCGCCCAGCTGCAGTTGACGGTATTTGACAGCCAGCAACTGGCGAAGCGTATCCAGGTGCTTTTGTTGTACGGGGTTGTCGGAGGTAATTTTCCGGAGCAGAAGGTATTCCCTTTCAATCCTGTTACTGCGCTCCTGCATACTGGGATCCAGGAATGAGCTGTCTTGCGTAAGTGTATACCCCCTGATGGCTGCCTCGGCCTCCTTAAGTTGGCGGGTAATAACTTCCAGCCGCTTCGATACTTCAATGGCATGATTCAGTCTGCCGGCATTATCCAGCAGGTTTTTGGCCACCAGGTAGGAAAACACGGAGGCCGCCACGATGACCGTAAATGCAATGAAAAAACCAAGGCGTATTTTTTTGTGTACAGAAAAATGCATCTGTAAGTATAAAGATGTTGAGAAAGCATTTCAAGTTACTATTTATGTATGAATTTCAATACTAAAAAAATA
>NZ_DATMTE010000787.1:0-17908 GCF_035564935.1 Chitinophaga sp.
GAAGAAGCAAAGGAAAAAGTGTCCGACTTCTTCAACAAAGATAAAAAGTAGGTAAAGTTAATAGTGAAGAAGGGCTTTCCGGGGAGTATCTCCGGAAAGCCCTTCTTCTTTTTAGAGGCTTCTGAGATAGAGATACAAAGCGGTTAACTCTTCGTCCGTGTATTGGGCAGTCATATTCCACGGCATATCTTTCACCTGTAACTGCGTTCTCTCCGGCGTTCTGCCGGTGCGCAGCGTGGTAATAATTCATTGGAGCCTGCAAAACGCAATTATAGCCGCTATATCGTGATCATCCATCGGGGTGAACTCTTCTGAGGGCATGAGCAATAACGGCTTATTTGCGGTATTTAAACCGTGCCGCAGCGCCTTAGCCAGGCTTTGTTGTCATAACTTCCGGTAACCCTCTTGTTCCACAGGTAATATTTCCTCCGGCAATGCGACCAACGGCAGGATCGTTTACTGCCATTTTGCCGCGCAGATCTGTGCCGTGACATTCGCCACAACCCTTTATTCCGTAAAGATGCCGGCCTTCTGCAATAGTGGATGAATCGTCCGGGATGGGAATATCCCTTACTGTCGCTGAATACTTTTTGCTGGCATGCTGATAGAAAAGAAAACTGAAAACGCCGTAAACCGCCAATACGATTACGAGCAGGCCAGGCACAATACGCGCTGCCCATTTTAAAATTCCGGAGAACATAACAATAACCGGATAATTACGGCTGTAAAAGTAATAGGGATAAATAAAATAGGTATCAGTAGAACTACTGAATTAAAGAAGAATCATAACGTGGGATTACAGGCTTCACATTTTACTAAGCATCTTTAATACGGGATAAACCAGTCAGACCCGGTATAGAAAAGCACCCGTATTACAGGGTGCTTTTCATTGCGTAAAAGTGTTTCAAATCATTCTTGATTTTGTGTGTTAAGGTTGATAAACGGTAAAAAGTGATGAATTAACCCAAATTTAACGTTCCTTTTGCAATATTCAATAACACTAAAGGGGTAATATTAAATTATTTTGAAAAAATGATGAACGGCTTATAAACGGTCTTTTAATAAATTATAAAAATCCTGCTATCTCAATGCAGTAAGTATCAATTGCAAAATCGTTATTCTATCTCAGTGCTTCCCGGGCAATTACGATCTTTTGGATCTCAGAAGTGCCTTCCCCGATGGTGCATAATTTTGCATCACGATAAAATTTTTCAACCGGGAAGTCTTTCGTATAGCCATAGCCACCAAAAATCTGGACGGCGTCATTCGCTACTCTTACCGCCACTTCAGAGGCATAGTATTTAGCCATAGCGGCCTGCATGGTCATTTTTACCTTCCGGTTTTTCATATCAGCGGCCTGCATGGTAAGCAACTCTGCGGCGGCTATTTCAGTGGCCATATCCGCCAGCTTAAAGGAAATGCCCTGGAAATTGGCAATGGGTTGATCAAACTGGTACCGTTCTTTGGAGTATTTCAATGCCGCATCCATAGCGCCTTTGGCGATACCGAGCGATAATGCGGCGATGGAGATCCGGCCTCCGTCCAATACTTTCATGGACTGGATAAAGCCATCGCCTTCCGCTCCCAGCATATTTTCCGCAGGAATGCGACAATTGTCAAATATCATCTCGGCGGTTTCAGAAGCCCGCATGCCCAGCTTATTTTCTTTTTTGCCACCACTGAAACCGGGCGTTCCCTTCTCCACAATAAAGGCGCTCATCCCGTGACTGTCGCGCACCTCCCCGGTGCGGGCTATTACTACGGCCACATCGCAGCTTTTGCCGTGGGTGATCCAGCATTTGGTGCCGTTCAGCACCCATTCGTTCCCCTCCCTCTTAGCTACACATTTCATATTCATGGCATCGGAACCTGTATTGGGCTCTGTAAGTCCCCAGGCCCCGATCCATTCGCCGGTGGCCAGTTTTGGCAGGTAGCGTTGTTTTTGCGCTTCATTGGCAAACTGCAAGGTATGACCCGTACATAAGGAATTATGAGCCGCCACACTCAGGCCTATGGCTCCGCAGATGCGCGATATTTCACTGATCACTGTTACATACTCCAGGTATCCGAGCCCGCTGCCACCATATTCCTGTGGTACTAGTACACCCATAAGGCCCAATTCGCCCAGCTGTTTGAATACCTGCAGGGGGAATTGCTGTTGTTCATCCCATTCCATCACGTGAGGCTGTATGTTTGTTTTTCCGAAGTCCCGGATCATTTGTGCAATCTGTTGTTGCATTTCCGTAGGCGCAAAATTCATAACCGTGTGGATTTATTATTTGATCTCAATGTAATGTTCAATTTTACGATAAATAATCTCATCCACCAACGGCAGGTTGCGGAGGTCGGATACCGCCTTGAAACCCGCGTGGCTATTGCGATACTGCACTATCAGGTGGGCCAGTTTATAGCGTATGTATGGGTGAGCTGCCAAAGATTTTTCATCTGTGAGGTTGAGGTCTAGTTTTTTTAGAGAACTGTTACCGATCTGTAAGAACGGTTGAATTTTTTGAAATGTGGAGTCGGGTAAACCGTAACATTCTGCTACCTGCTCCACAGCATAAAAGCCTCCCAACCGGTTGCGGAAGGCAATTATCCGCCTGGCATAGCCGGCTCCGATACCGGGTAAGGACTGCCATACCGTACTATCCGCCGTATTAATATCAATAGGAACAGCCGGCGCTTTCTTACCATAACGGGTAAACGAAATAGTGTCGTTACGTGCGTAGCGGCGACTACTATCCCGGTGACCACCGCTATAGCGCCTGGAATAGTGGCGACTGGGCCTGTCATATCTCCCGGAAAACCCGGTATCCTCCTCTTTACTTTCTATGCGTACATACGGCATCAGCAGCGAGCACAATGCCGGCGGCAAACCATAAATCTTACCCAGATCAGCTGGTTTCCTGAACCGGCCGCCACTGCCGAGGTACTTCCCGATAGTAACAGCTGTACGTTCACTTACGCCCAGCTGCTGCCAGCCGGCAGCAGACAAGGTATTCGGATCAAAATAAAATAAACCGGCAGATGCAGGCGATAAAACAGCCGGCTTTTTTTCAGCGGTTGCCAATCCTGCTTCAAAAGCCAGCACCGCAGCTTTCAGGTCATCCCTACCGGTAACGGGCGTACGCTGTTGAAAATAAAAGACCAGGTCGGGGATATAACCGGTGATGATCATGAGTATCACCAACGTTATTATTCCGAATCGCTCCTTCCGGGAAAACCGCAGGTATTCGCGGGCAAATGATTTCCACATGGGTTAACAACAATTTTGTTCCCAAGCTATCCCTTTATATGCAGCAATTCGTTAACAGAAATAAAACGGCCTGTTAAATTTCGAGGCTAAGACCGTCGTACGCCAGGCGCGTACCGGCAGGTAACTCCTTCGATACCTCCTCGTGTAACCCCAACTGGTGGCTGATGTGCGTAAGATAAACTTCCGGCACATCCAGTTCTTTACCCAGTGCAATGGCTTCGTCGAGCGTAAAATGGGAGATGTGTTTTTCGCGGCGCAGCGCGTTCAGTACAAGGATCTTTGAGCCGCGGATCTTTTCTTTTTCCTCCGGTGCAATGTAGTTGGCATCCGTAATATAGGTAAAATCATGGATGCGGAAACCCAGTACCGGCATCTGGTGATGCATTACGTGAACAGGCGTAACTGTTAGCCCGTTTACATCAAAAGGAGCGTCTGCAATAGTTTGCAGGTTAATTTCCGGGATGCCGGGGTATTTAAAATCGGCAAAGGCATAAGCAAACTCCCGTTTAATAACACTCTGCGAAAACTCCGTAGCATAAATATTAATAGCGCTTTTCTGAAAATAATTAAAAGCGCGGATATCGTCCATGCCTGCAATATGATCTTTATGCGAATGGGTAATGAGCACAGCTTCCAGGTGGCCTACCTTTTCACGCAGCATCTGGTAGCGGAAATCCGGGGTGGTATCCACTACAATATTTCCCGCAGGAGCGGTGATCATAATACTGCTGCGTAAGCGTTTGTCTTTTTTGTCAGTCGAGGCGCAAACTTCGCAACCACAAGCTATAACCGGAACTCCCTGCGATGTGCCTGTACCTAAAAATGTAACTTTCATCCCAACATCATTTGTTCTTTTTTGCCTATTCCGCTGCCTGTTCGCCCGGGGTACCGCTTTCTTCCTCTCCTGCTTCAGGAATGGGTTTGCTGGATTGTATCTGTTTATACAACTTATGCGACTCTGCCGTGAGCATTTCTTCGTCCAGCGGCAGGGTCGATAAAATATCGATCAGCGTATTGATACGTCCTTCGAGGTTCAGGAATTTGTTGATCACTACCACCTTTTTATGTTCAAGGATGCAGTAACCGGACAGGAAACTACCTTTTTCGAAGCGCAGTACATATTTAGCCTCTTCGAAGATCTTTTCCAGTTTGGTCAGGTTATTAGGTGTGATTTTGATATTCATGTCGCAAAAATAGCAAAAAGGTGTTGTTACTTCGTTACCATCCTGGCGAAAGGTACAATCATTTCTTCCAGGGAAATACCGCCATGCTGGAAGGTATTGCGGTAGTAGTTTACAAAATAATTATAGTTGTTCGGATAACAGAGATACCCGTCTCCTTTTGCAAAAATATAGGAAGAGTTTACGTTTGGCTTTGGTAATCCTGCATCCCGGGGATCACGGAAGGCCAGCACCTCTTTCGGATCATAGTTCAGGTTGCGTCCGTGTTTATAGCGCAGGTTGGTAGTGGTTTGTTTATCGCCTATCACTTTCACCGGTGTTTTCACCCTTACGCTGCCGTGGTCGGTAGCGATAATCAGGTTTATTTTTTTATCGCTGATACGTTTCAATGCCTGGTGCAGCGGGCTGTGTTCAAACCAGCTGGCAGTGATGGAGCGGTAAGAGGCTTCATCACCGGCCAGTTCCTTCAGTACTTCCATTTCAGTACGGGCATGGCTGAGCATATCCACGAAGTTGTATACAATTACGCTCAGCGGGTAATCCAGCATATTATGGATGTTATTGAGCATTACCTGCGCATCGGCGTGGTTGGTCACTTTAGTGTAGGAAAAGCGGGGATCCAGCTTCAGCTGTTTCAGCTGGGCGGCAAAAAAGTGCTCCTCATAAAGATTTTTCCCTCCTTCTTCATCATCGTTCTTCCATTCCTGGGGAAATTTATGTTCAATATCAATAGGCAGCAGGCCGGCAAAGATGGCGTTACGGCTGTATTGTGTGCTGGTGGGTAAAATGCTGTAAAAGGATTCTTCTTCCACCAAACGGAAGGATTCCTGGAAAATGGGTTGGATCGCCTTCCACTGATCGTACCGGAGGTTATCTATCAGCAGGAATACATTGGGCACATCGGGATCCAGGTTTGGCACTACCCTGTCGCGGAACAGCGTATGCGACATTACCGGGGCTTCCTTTGCCTTGGGATGGAGCCAGTCGCTGTAATTACGGCTGATGAATTTGGAAAATTCGTTGTTGGCTTCCGTTTTCTGGGCATTAAACACTTCCAGCATTTCCGGGCTGTTGGTTTTGGTCATTTCCATTTCCCAGTATACCAGTTTCTTGTAGATGTCCATCCACTCATTAAAGTCGGGGTTCGAGCTGAGTGCCATAAACAGGCTGCGGAACTCCTGCTGGTATGCGGTGGTGGTTTTTTCGGCCACCAGTCTTTTGTTATCAATTATTTTTTTGAGAGATAATAATACCTGGTTGGGATTTACCGGTTTAATAAGATAATCGGTGATCTGGGAGCCAATGGCATCGTCCATTACATTCTCCGCCTCATTTTTCGTGATCATCACTACCGGGATCTGCTGGTCAATTTCCTTGATCTTGCTGAGAGTTTCGAGGCCGGTGATGCCGGGCATGGATTCGTCCAGCAGCACCACATCCACCACCTGTTCTTTCAGAAATTCGAGGGCGTCATGTCCGTTTGTGAGGGGCGACACTTTATAGCCTTTGCTTTCCAGGAAAATAATCTGCGATTTCAGGGACTCTATTTCATCATCTACCCATAGTATATTTATCTGACTCATAATAAGATTTAAGGTTCCGGTAAAAAAAGGAATTTACCCTTATTTTTTGGCAAATATCATTCCCCGACTATCATTTGCCGGTAATTATATGTTAAAAAGGGCTGAACACGGTAAAATGATAGCAGGAAAAAGTGAACAGCCCCGTAAAGTTATTTACCTTCGCATCCATAACATAAATTACCTGTAACCTACCAATTGTTTTATACTGTCATAGGGGTATCGTGGATGCAGCGCGTCATTATAAGTAAAAAAATTACATATAATTAATTTCGGGTGTAGTTTTGCATACAGGCACCAGGGATTCAGGCGCGGATGCCCGGCCTGAGATCGTATAATTAAATGCAAATGACCGAACGCAAGCGAAAAATTGTTAATGATCCGGTGTATGGCTTTATTACCATAGATCACCCGTTGATTCTTAACCTCATTTCACATCCATATTACCAGCGGCTCCGCCGCATACATCAGATGGCGCTGGCGCACCTGGTGTATCCTGGTGCTATGCATACGCGTTTTCATCATAGCATGGGCGCCTACCATCTTATGAGCATGGCGCTGCTGGAGCTTCGCAGCAAAGGAGCAGACATTACCCCTGAAGAAGAAGTGGCGGCAAAAATGGCCATTTTGCTGCATGATATCGGGCATGGACCTTATTCCCATGCACTGGAGAATGGTATTATTGAGGGGGTATCGCATGAGGAGATCTCCCAATGGCTGATGGAAGCATTGAACAAGGAGATGGACGGAGCGCTGTCGCTTACACTGGATATTTTTAACGGGCGTTATCATAAAAAATTCCTGCATCAGCTGGTATCCAGCCAGTTGGATGTGGACAGGATGGATTACCTGAACCGCGACAGCTTCTTTACCGGGGTGGCCGAGGGCACTATCGGGTACGACCGCATTATCAAGATGCTGATTGTACATAAGGGGGAGCTGATGGTGGAGGAAAAGGGCATTTATTCTATTGAAAAGTTTATCATCGCCCGGCGGCTGATGTACTGGCAGGTATACCTGCATAAAACGGTGCTCAGCGCCGAAAATATGCTGGTAAAGATCCTGACCAGGGCGAAAGCGCTGGCCCAGGAGGGGAAAGAACTGTTCTGCTCTCCGGCTCTGGCATATTTCCTGTATAATACCATTACGAAGAACAACTTTGAGTGCGGGCCGGAATGCCTGGAACTATTTTGCCAACTGGACGATTATGATTTAATGGGAGCTATTAAGGTATGGACAACACACGAGGACAAAGTTTTGTCGCTTTTATGTAAATGGTTAATAAACAGGAACTTATTTAAGGTTGTATTAAGTAACCAGGCTTTCGACGGAAGTGCAGCACTATTATTGAAGGAACAGGTCAGACAAAAATGGGGGATTGAGGATGCAGACCTGGATTACTTTGTTTTTACCGGTGCGGCCTCGCTGAGGGCTTACAACGTCAACGACGAAAAGATCAATATCCTATTTAAAGATGGAACTGTAAAAGACATTTCCTCCATCGACAATGCACTGATTAGCCATACACTGGCGATACCGGTAAAAAAATTCTACATTTGTCATCCAAAAATTCAGGCTAACAACGTTTTATAAGGAATAAAATGTTAATTAATAAGTTCATACTATCCGGTGTAGCCTGGGAAACATTACAATTTTAAACTATGCAGTTTAGCGCATTACAATTAGCTACCATGTTAGATGGTAAGCTGGAGGGAAATCCGGACGTAAAGGTGAGCAACATCGCCAAGATTGAAGAAGCTGGCGAGGGCATGCTCAGTTTCATTGCCAATCCTAAATATGAAGAATTCATATATACCACCAATGCTTCCATTCTGATTGTGAATGAGAGCCTGGTGATTGAGCGTCCCATCAAATCGACCCTCATCCGGGTGAAGGATGCCTATAGCAGCTTTGCCTTGTTACTGGAGCAATACAGGTACCTGACCGGGAATAAGTCGGGGATCCAGCAACCTTCTTACATTCCTGCCTCTGTAAAAATGGGCGAAAATGTATTTGTGGGCGCCTTTGCCTACCTGGGCGAAAACGTAGTGCTGGGTAACAACGTAAAGATATATCCGGGCGTATACCTTGGTGATAATGTGATCGTTAACAACGATTCGATCCTTTATCCGGGGGTAAAAGTATACGATAACTGCATTGTGGGCAGCCGGGTAATGCTGCACGCCGGTTGTGTGATTGGCGGCGACGGCTTTGGCTTTGCCCCTCAACCGGACGGCTCCTATAAAAAGGTGCCCCAGATCGGCAATGTAGTGATCCACGACAACGTGGAAATTGGCGCAAATACCACTATTGACCGGGCTACCATGGGCAGCACAGTGATCCGTGAAGGCGTGAAGCTGGATAACCTGATCCAGGTGGCGCACAATGTGGATATTGGTATTAATACCGTGATTGCCGCCCAAACGGGGGTTTCCGGCAGTACCAAAATTGGCCAGAATTGCGTTATTGGCGGCCAGGTGGGCATGGTAGGGCATATCCATATTGCTGATAATACCAAAATCAATGCACAGAGCGGCTTATCCAAGTCCATCACTGTACCCAATACCTCCCTGACCGGCTCCCCTGCGTACGATTATAAAAGTTCGCTGAAAAGTCAGGCAATTTTTAGAAATTTGCCGGACCTTGAAAAACGCGTGAAGGAACTTGAAGAGATGGTAAAACAACTGCTGCAGGAACGAGCGGGAGTATAAATGATTACTGATTAAATAGTTATATATTAGTTAGCTTATTATGGAAAATCAACAGTTGCAATACCAGCATACCCTGAAAGGCGAAATTACCTTATCGGGTATCGGGTTGCATACAGGCGCCCATGTTAATATGACCCTTAAACCGGCCACACCGGGACACGGGATTAAATTTCAACGTATCGATCTGCCAGGGCACCCTATCGTGAAAGCGGATGTGGATTATGTAGTAGAAACAACCCGCAGCACTACACTCGAACACAATGGCGCCAGGGTAAGTACTGTAGAACACATCATGGCCGCCCTGGCAGGTACTGGTGTGGATAACGTACTGGTAGAACTGGATGCCGGAGAGATCCCTATCATGGACGGCAGCGCCTATGCTTTTATTGAAGCGATTGAGAAAATAGGTTTGCAGAACCAGGACGCCAAAAAAGTATACTACACTATTGATACCAATATCAGTTATTATGATGAGAAGAAAAAGGTAGAAATGGTGGCGATGCCGGCAGTGGATTACCGTATTACCTGTCTTATCGATTTCAACTCTCCCGTACTGGGCACCCAGCATGCCAAAATGAAAGGTATTGAAGAGTTCAAAACAGAAATTGCACCCTGCCGTACTTTTTGTTTCCTGCATGAACTGGAATACCAGTTGTCGCTTAACCTGATCAAAGGCGGCGATATCAACAATGCGATTGTGGTGGTAGATAAGCCGGTAACGGAAGAAGAACTGACCCGTTTGGCGAAAGTGTTTAACCGGGAAACCATTTCCGTACAGAAAGAAGGTATCCTGAATAATATAGAATTACGTTTTCCCAACGAACCGGCGCGTCATAAGCTGCTGGATGTGGTAGGCGACCTGGCACTGATCGGTTACCCGATCAATGCACATATCATTGCCAACCGCCCGGGGCACGCGTCAAACGTAGAATTTGCCCGTGCCATTAAAGCGTATATCAAGAAGAATAAACATAATAAAGACTTACCAGTATACGATCCCAATCAGCCACCGGTATTTGATACGCCACGTATTGAAAGAACATTGCCGCATCGTTACCCGATGCTGCTGGTAGATAAGATCATTGAACTGGGAGAAGACAAAGTAGTAGGTATCAAGAATGTTACCTTCAATGAACATTTCTTCCAGGGTCATTTCCCTTCTAATCCTGTAATGCCGGGCGTTCTGCAACTGGAGGCGCTGGCACAGGTAGGCGGCATCCTGGCACTGAACCGCGTACCTGATCCTGAAAACTATGATACCTATTTCCTCAAGATAGATAACTGCAAATTCAAACAGAAAGTAGTTCCGGGCGACACCATGATCCTGAAAATGGAGTTGCTGAGCCCTATCAGAAGAGGGCTTGTGGAAATGCGGGGGACAGTATTCATCGGCAATAAAGTAGCTACTGAAGCCGACATGATAGCACAAATTATAAAAACAAGAGAAGGCAAATAATAGCATGATCCACCCGCTTACATACATACATCCGGACGCCAAAGTTGCGCCTAATGTAAAAATTGATCCATTTACCGTTATACATAAAAACGTAGAAATCGGTGATGGTACCTGGATAGGTTCCAACGTAACTATTATGGAAGGAGCCCGTATCGGCAAGAACTGCCGTATTTTTCCAGGCGCTGTTATTTCTGCCATCCCCCAGGATTTGAAATTTGCGGGTGAAGAAACTACCGTTGAAATCGGCGACAACACTACTATCCGTGAATATGTGACGATTAACCGCGGTACCAAAGACAAATGGAAGACCACAATCGGGAATAACTGCCTGATCATGGCATACAGCCACATTGCACACGACTGCGAAGTAGGGAACTACTGCGTATTTTCAAATAACACTACTCTCGCAGGTCACATTACCGTGGGCGACCACGTGGTGCTGGCCGGTATGGTGGCCATCCAACAGTTTTGTAAAGTAGGCGATCACGCATTTGTAACCGGTGGTTCCATGGTGCGTAAAGATGTACCTCCTTTCGTAAAAGCAGCACGTGAACCACTTTCCTATGTGGGCGTAAATTCCGTAGGATTGAAGAGAAGAGGCTTTTCTCTCGAAAAAATCAATTCTATCCTCGATATTTACCGCGTTATCTTTGTAAAAGGTTATAAATTATCAAAAGCCGTGAATATCATCGAAGCAGAATTTCCTGCTACAGATGAAAGAGATGAGATCCTGTCGTTCATCCGTGAATCAGGACGTGGTATCATGAGGGGCTATACTTCCAGGACCAATGACGATATCTCTTAACCAGACAGGTAAGCGTTTTAACTACGACTGGATCTTCCGTCGGGTAACCCTCACCTTTAGTGAAGGACAACGCTATGCCATACTGGGTCCCAATGGTTCGGGGAAATCCACTTTATTACAGGTGATCAGCGGCGCCATTCAGCACAACGAAGGCACTGTTACCTACAGCACACCGGAAAAATCCATCGCCCCTGATGCGTTTTTCCGGTATTGTGCCATTGCCGCCCCTTATCTTGAACTCATAGAAGAGTTTACCCTCACGGAAATTATCCGGTTTCATCAACAGTTTAAAAACTTTCTGCCTGGTATCACACCTGCCATAGCCATGCAGCTGGTTGGACTGGAAAAAGCCGCCAACAAACAGCTCCGCAACTTTTCCTCCGGGATGAAACAGCGTATCAAGCTGGCACTGGCCATCCTCTCCGATGTTCCCGTTCTCCTGCTCGACGAACCCTGCACCAATCTTGATGCCGCCGGTATTGCCGTGTACCAGCAGCTCATCAATGATTATGGCGGTAACCGCCTTATTATTGTAAGCTCCAACGATGAACAGGAATACTTCATGTGCCGCGAGCATATCCATATCATGGATTATAAATAAAGATAAAATCAACGGGAATATTATCTTCGTAAAAAGCTAAAAGCTATATGAACACTGCCAGTAAGAAAGTGATTAATGGCTGGGCCATGTACGATTGGGCCAATTCCGTGTACAACCTCGTTATCACCACTACTTTTTTCCCTATCTATTTTTTAGCGGTTACAGGTGAACATGTTTCCTTCCTCGGAATGAACTTTGTGAACTCCGCACTCTACAACTATTCCATGGCAGCCGCTTACCTGCTGGTTGCCCTCGCCTCTCCTATCCTGTCCTCTATTGCGGATACCAGGGGCAATAAAAAGAATTTCCTGCGCTTCTTTACCATACTGGGCTCCCTTTCCTGTAGTGCGCTTTACTTTTTTGACGGCAACCACCTGCTGCTGGGGGTGATATGTTTTATCCTTTCTACCATCGGCTATTGTGGCGGCCTTGTGTTTTACAATTCCTACCTGCCTGAAATTGCGGCGCCGGAAGACAGGGACCGCATCAGCGCCCGGGGCTTCAGTATGGGTTATATAGGCAGCGTGATTTTACAGCTGCTGGGATTTGGTCTTGTAGTAATGGGGCCTAAAATGGGACTGGATAAAAGTCAGCCTGTACAGCTTACCTTCCTGCTGGTAGGGATCTGGTGGTTTGGTTTTGCACAAATCACTTTTGCCCGTTTGCCCAAAAGCATTGCTATCACCGCACAACATACCGGCAATGCATTTACAGAAGGGTTTAAAGAATTGAGAAAAGTATATGCCCAGGTAAAACAGCTGCCGGTACTGAAAAGATTCCTCCGCGGATTTTTCTTTTACAGCATGGGCGTGCAAACCGTGATGATGGCAGCCACCATCTTTGGCGGTAAAGTATTAAAGTTACCGGATGAAATGCTGATCGTTACGGTAGTGGTTATACAGATAGTGGCCATTGCCGGCGCATGGAGCATGGCCAGGCTTTCTACCCGGTTTGGAAATTTACGTGTATTGATTGCCGTTGTTATTTTTTGGATAGGCATCTGTATCGCCGGTTACAAAATGCAAACTGCCATGCATTTTTATTTACTGGCCACTGCGGTAGGATTGGTAATGGGAGGTATACAATCGCTCAGCCGCTCCACTTATGCCAAGCTGATGCCGGAAACAGAAGATACCACCTCTTTCTTCAGCTATTACGACGTTACCGAAAAACTATCGATTGTAATTGGTATGTTTTCATTTGCCTATATAGATGATATTACCGAAGACATGCGTAATTCCGTACTGGCGCTGGTGGTATTTTTTGTGATCGGGCTGATCTGGATCATTTCCGCCCTGCGCAAGCAAAAGCAACTGGCCTGACGGAGTTGTAGAGAATTAGGTAACTTTCAGCACGGAAACTCCGGTAAAACTTAAGGATAATGAAATTATACACCATTGAAACAGGATTCTTCAAGCTGGACGGCGGCGCCATGTTTGGCGTAGTACCAAAAACTATCTGGAATAAACTGAATCCGGCAGATGAAAACAATTTATGCACCTGGGCCATGCGTTGCCTGCTCATTGAAGACGGCAACCGCCTCATCCTGGTAGACAATGGCATTGGCGACAAACAGGACGCAAAGTTTTTCAGCCATTATTACCTGCATGGCGATGCTACCCTGGATAAATCACTGGCGGCACACGGTTTTCATCGCGACGATATCACTGATATGTTCCTGACCCATCTTCACTTCGACCATTGCGGCGGCAGCATTATCCGCCAGGGCGAACGGCTGGTTCCCGCCTTTAAGAATGCTACCTACTGGAGCAACGAGGACCACTGGAAATGGGCTACCCAGCCTAACGACAGGGAAAAGGCTTCTTTCCTGAAGGAAAATATACTGCCCATCCAGGAAAGTGGTCAGCTGAAATTTATTGACCATCTTGAAGGCGTGAATTTCACGGAAAACGTTTCCATCCGCTTTGCCAACGGGCATACCGATGCCATGATGCTGCCACAGATCAGCTACAAGGGTAAAACCATTGTATACATGGCAGACCTGCTGCCTTCCACCGGTCATATTCCATTGCCCTATGTAATGGCATACGACATGTTTCCGCTGAAAACATTACAGGAAAAGAAAGGCTTCCTGCAGGAGGCCGTGGATAAAGAATATATCCTTTACCTGGAACATGACCCGGTAAATGAATGCTGTGTGCTGCAACAAACCGAAAAAGGCATCCGGACTGGTGAAATTTTTTCACTCAGCAATATTTGAGTCACTGTCAGTGTGTCACTATTTTTGCTGCTGCATTATATTTGATAGTAATAGTGCATGGCTATACACATAACAACAGATAATAAATTGAAAAAACTGATCGTTGTGGGCGACCGTGTGCTGATAAAGCCAGCTACTCCCCACGAGCGTACCAGCAGCGGGTTATACCTGCCTCCGGGAGTACAGGAAAAGGAAAAGGTTCAACGCGGCTATGTGATTAAAACAGGGCCGGGATATGCTATACCGGTACCGGCCGACAATGACGAGGCATGGAAACCGGAAGAAGAAAAAGTAAAATATATTCCATTACAGGTGAAAGAAGGCGACCTGGCTATTTTCCTGCTCAGTGGTTCCACTGCGGTAGTATACGAGGAAGAAACGTATTATATCGTACCACAAGCCGCAATTTTAATGCTGGAAAGAGAAGAAGATCTGTAAAACATCTTATTCATCTTATTAAATAAAAAAAATCTGCTAACGAATAGCAGATTTTTTTTGTCTATCATGTATGAAAAAAGCAATCTATTCCTTGTATTCCAATACATCGCCAGGCTGACATTACAGCACCCTGCAGATCTCTTCCAGCGTAGAAAAGCGGATCGCTTTTGCTTTACCACTTTTTAGTATACTGAGATTTGCCATCGTAATACCTACCTGTACACTCAGCTCTGTCAGCGACATCTTTCTTTTGGCCAGCATCACGTCCAGATTGACGATTATCCCCATTGTATATTACAGTTTAGGTCATTAAATGGTGAGCGCCTGTTCTTCTTTAAGGCTTACCGCTCTTTCAAAAACGATGGCCAGCGCCAGGATCACCATGAAAGCCATCAGCAGCTCCCAGCTCGCCCCCAGTACATTCAGCAACCTGAAATAAAGCCGGTTGTTGTACACCTTCACGCTATCTGCCGCTATCCAGGCAAAAACAATTTTGGTGAGTAGCAGTCCCGATAAAACAAGCAGGATCCCCTTCACCGCACTAAGATTTTTCCGGGAGATAATATCTTCACTCCCTGCGCCAATCAGCAGCCGGAACAGGTAAAAGGTCATTACCAGGTAAAGTAAGCCCAGTATGGTATTCTGGAGTACCGCTGCTTTTAAACCCGGCGTATCAGGACTAAACCGTGACTGAAAAAAAGCCACACCATTGAAGATCGTGATATAAACACTGATCAATACAGAAACGAGCAGCACGATTTTCAACGGGAGAAGATACTTACTGATTTTCATGTTACGCCCTGTTTGTTGCCTCAAAGATATTTCTGCTTTATCGAAATTCAAAATAAATTTATCGATTATCAATAATTAATGATCGATAAACGGTACATGGGCGCTGATAATAATTTGAAGCTCAACCGCTTATTCTTTTTATTATCTTCATAAAAAAAATTACGTCATGGCCAATCAGGATGCATTTCTGGAATATATCAAAAGCGGCTATACTTTTAAAGGCGAGCATTTCAAGCTGGGTTGTGCCATGCTGAACGGTGAAGTAGTAACCGGCGCGGATGTTTTTCTGCCGCTTAAAACGCTTAACCGTCATGGGTTAATTGCCGGCGCTACCGGTACCGGTAAAACAAAAACACTGCAGGTAATTGCTGAAGGGCTCAGCGACGCCAGCGTACCGGTGTTGTTGATGGACATTAAGGGAGATCTCAGCGGTATTGCAGCTGCAGGCGCCGACAATCCCAAGATTGCGGAACGTTACCAGAAAATAGGCGGCACCTGGAGTGCAGCGGCTTATCCCTCTGAGCTCCTATCTCTCAGTCAGGAAAAGGGCGTGCGTTTACGCGCCACCGTGAGTGAGTTCGGCCCTATCCTCCTTTCGAAAATACTGGAGCTGAACGATACACAGGCCGGGCTTGTAGCCATGCTTTTTAAGTATTGCGATGACAATAAACTGCCTTTACTGGATTTAAAAGACTTTAAAAAAGTATTGCAGTTTGCAGGAGATGAAGGAAAAGCGGACCTGGAAAAAGATTATGGCAAGATATCCACTACCTCTACCGGCACAGTGCTGCGTAAGGTGATTGAACTGGAACAACAGGGCGCTGCACTTTTCTTCGGAGAGAAATCTTTTGAGGTAGATGACCTGATGCGCATCAGTGACGATGGCCGCGGTATGATATCCATATTGCGTGTAAGCGATATACAGGACCGGCCGAAACTCTTTTCCACCTTCATGCTCAGCCTGCTGGCAGAACTGTACGCCACGCTTCCCGAAGAAGGCGACCTTGATAAACCCAAGCTGGTGATGTTCATTGATGAAGCCCATCTTATTTTCAATGAAGCCAGCGATGCGTTACTTAAACAAATAGACACTATCATTAAACTGATCCGTTCAAAAGGCGTAGGTATTTTCTTTTGTACCCAAAACCCGATGGATGTACCTCCTTCAGTACTCGGACAACTGGGTCTTAAAGTACAACATGCCCTGCGTGCCTTCACTGCCAACGATCGTAAAACAATCAAGCAAACCGCGGAAAACTACCCGCTGTCGGACTTCTATAAAACGGACGAGTTGCTTACCCAGATAGGTATTGGTGAAGCGCTCATTACCTGCTTAAATGAAAAGGGCGTTCCTACCCCTTTGGCCGCTACCATGCTGGTATCGCCCCGGTCGCGTATGGATGTGCTGACCACCGCAGAAATTGACGGGCTGGTGAACAACTCCAAGCTGGTGAAAAAATACAGCGGGGAAATTGACAGCCAGAGCGCTTATGAGATCCTTACCGCTAAACTGCAGGAAGCAGCGGAAAAAACAGCTGCTGCTGAAGCAGCGCCTAAATCTTCCGGCAAACAAAAACAGGAAAAAGGTGTGCTGGAACAGGTAATGGACAGCTCTGTAGCCCGGCAGGTAGGCCGCACCGCCGCTAACATTATCACCCGCAGCCTGCTGGGCGCATTGGGCCTCGGCGGGAAAAGCAGTAAAAGTAAAAGCTGGTTTTAATTATGCAACGACAGTGATTCGCTGTCAGCTTACATCAATATATTTAAGAGTATGAGTAGAATTATTAAAACGGGCGTATGCTCGTACGGCATGTCTGGACAAATATTTCATGCCCCGTTCCTGCATGTGAACCCTGGATTTGAATTTACAGCGGTTGTAGAAAGAAGTAAAAACCTGGCGCGCCAACGCTATCCTAACGTTAAAGTATATACGAGCGTGGAAGATATGCTGGCCGATAAAGACCTGGAGCTGATTGTGGTAAATACACCCAACTACACGCACTTCGATTTCGTGAAAGCCGCACTGGAAGCGGGCAAGAATGTGATAGTGGAAAAGCCTTTTACCGTACATGCCGGAGAGGGAGAAAAACTGGCTGCACTGGCTGCTGAAAAAGGGCTGCTGCTCAGCGTTTATCACAACCGCCGCTACGACAGCGACTATAAAGTTGTAAAGCAGGTATTGCAGTCCGGGCAACTGGGTGATGTACTGGAAGCAGAAATACACTACGACCGTTTCAAAGAAGAGCTGAGCTATAAAAAGCATAAAGAAGTAGGAGGCCCTGGTACCGGCGCCCTCTACGACCTGGGTTCTCACCTGATTGACCAGGCCATCACCCTGTTTGGCATGCCTAAACGGGTATGGGCTGATATCCGCATCATCCGCCGCGATTCTGTTGTGGATGATTACTTTGAACTGGTACTTTACTACGATAACCTGCGGGCCCGTGTAAAATGCAACTACCTGGTGCGTGAAGCCCTGCCGGCTTACCAGCTGCATGGCCGCATAGGCTCCTTTATCAAAACAAAATCCGATATCCAGGAAGCGCAGCTGCAGAGAGGATTATTCCCCAACAGCCCCGACTGGGGAGCAGAACAACCGCATGAATGGGGACTGCTCCACACAGAAATTGATGGCAAGGTGGTAAAGAAATACGTTCCCGGCGGACACGGTAACTATATGGATTACTACCAGGGCATTTACGAAGCACTGGTGAATAAAGCTCCTAACCCCGTACCAGCGCAGGATGCCATTAAAGTGATCAAAGTAATTGAAGCCGCTTTTGAAAGCAGCAAGGAAGGAAAGGTGATCGATCTGTAGCGAATTTTGTCAGACGCGGATTTTGTCTGACTCAGGATTAAACTGATTA
>NZ_DATMTE010000788.1:0-5408 GCF_035564935.1 Chitinophaga sp.
GTTAAATTACTGATACATATGACACATTTATACCGGTTTACAAGTAATCAGTACCTTTGTTATCATGGAAATGAGTATCAATCCCAACGAAGAAAAGCCAGTAAAAAAAGAAGAGGAAATAAAACCGGAACCCGTTATCCATGATGGTTCAGGCGGCGCATTTGAAAGCACGGAAATGGTAACGGAAGAACGGGAAGAACAACCCCGTCCGGAAGGTACTCCTTATTGAACCGGAAGAATGTGTGTGCAGTATTAAATCCTTAAATTAGGCGTATCAAAAAAGTCATGCTTATGTTATCCTTCGAAAAAATCAGTGAATTGCTGGGCAAAGAAAGCGATACCCTGCTGCAACATGAAAGCAAAACCATCAGCAAAGACTTGCTGCATCTGCCGGGACCGGATACGGTGAACAGCATTTATCGGGCTTCCAGCCGTAACCCCCAAGTGCTGCGCAGCTTAGGTCAGCTGTTTGGGCACGGCCGTCTTGGCGGCACGGGCTATATGTCCATACTCCCGGTAGACCAGGGCGTGGAACACAGCGCAGGCGCCTCTTTTGCTAAATACCCGGCTTATTTTGATCCCGAAAATATTGTGAAACTCGCCATAGAAGGCGGTTGTAACGCAGTAGCCTCCACTTTTGGCGTGTTGGCATCGGTATCCCGCAGCTATGCGCACCGCATCCCTTTTATTGTAAAGATCAATCATAACGAACTGCTTACTTATCCCAACCGGGCGGACCAGGTGATGTACGGCACAGTGGAAGAAGCCTGGAACCTGGGCGCGGCAGCAGTGGGCGCCACTATTTATTTTGGCTCCGATCAGTCGGACAGGCAGATCGTGGAAGTATCCCGCGCTTTTGCAAGGGCGCATGAACTGGGCATGGCCACTATTCTCTGGTGTTACCTGCGTAATGATGCTTTTAAGAAAGATGTGGATTATCATCTTGCCGCGGATCTTACCGGGCAGGCAAATCACCTCGGGGTGACTATACAGGCGGATATTATCAAACAGAAACTGCCGGTGGTAAATGGCGGCTACAAAGCGCTGAATACGGGATCTTCTTCCTACGGTAAACTGGATGAACGCATTTATACCACGCTTACTTCAGATAATCCCATTGACCTGTGCCGCTACCAGGTTGCTAACTGTTACATGGGGCGTATGGGGCTTATCAATTCAGGAGGCGCTTCTGAAGGAGAGGCCGATCTGGCGGAAGCGGTACGCACTGCCGTGATCAACAAAAGGGCCGGCGGCATGGGACTGATCTCCGGGCGCAAAGCCTTCCAGCGTCCAATGGCGGAAGGCGCTGCATTATTGAACGCCATCCAGGATGTATACCTGAATGAACAGATAACGATTGCCTGACGGGAAGAGTGGAGGGACATTCCCTCCGCTCATCTTACCTGGCCGTTACCACGTACAAACCATTTTTCCGTTACCAGTTTTTCGAGTGCAAAAGGTCCGCGCGCATGGAGTTTCTGCGTGGAGATCCCTATTTCCGCGCCCAGGCCAAATACACCGCCATCTGTGAACCGCGTAGAGGCGTTCACGTATACGGCTGCAGCGTCTACTTCGTTGAGAAAACGCTCGCTGAGTGTGTTGTCGCGGGAAATGATCGCTTCAGAGTGACGGGAAGAATATTGCTGGATATGCGACAGCGCCGCGTCAATGCCGGGCACAACTTTTACGGAACATTTCAGCGAAAGAAATTCCCTGCCGAAATCTTCCGGCTGCGCCGCAAAAAGATGCGGGTAATTATTTTTCTGCAGGATGGCGAAAGCTAACGGGTCCGCATATACGTCTACCGCGTAATGCTGCAGCTGTGGCGCCAGCAGCGCCAGGAAACCGGCAGCCACGGCTTCATCTACCAGTACGGTATCAAGTGAATTGCATACTGACGGGCGTGATACTTTTGCATTGGTAACAATGGCGGCCGCCTGCTGCAGGTCGGCTGTTTTTTCCACGTAGGTATGACATACCCCTGCACCGGTTTCAATGACCGGTACCCTGGAGTTGGTGCGCACAAACTCGATCAGTTGCTCTGAGCCACGCGGTATAATGATATCGATATATTTTACGGCCGTGAGCATTTCCATTACCAGGCTGCGGTCTGCAGGCAGCAATTGTACAGCATGTTCATCTACTTCAAACTGTTTCAATACTTCCTGTATCAGCGTTACAAGAATGGTGTTCGTATAAAAAGCATCCGTACCGCCACGCAGCACGCATACGTTGCCGGAGCGGATACAAAGCGCCGCCACGTCTACCGTTACATTGGGCCGGGATTCATATATTACGCCCACCACGCCGAGCGGCACGGTTTTCTTTTGCACCAGGAGGCCATTGTCCAGCGTTCTTTCCAGCACCAATACATTCGCAGGATCCGGCAGGCCGGCAATATCTTCCAGGCTGGAGGCAAGGTCGCGGATACGTGCCGTGGTAAGCAGCAACCGGTCCTTTTTGGGATCTTCATCCGCCATGCGGTCCAGGTCTTTTTTATTTTCTGCGATAATGTCTTCCGAACGGATCAGGATCACTGCTGCCAGTCTTTGCAGCAATGCCTGTTTCTGTGCATCAGGGAGGGTACGGATGGAAACGGCCGACTGCTGTGCTTTTTCCAGTAAAGGTTGTATAGTTTGCATGGTCATTTATCTTTATAACAGCACAATATCATCGGCGTGCGCCACTTCAATATTTTGTGCTTTAGGTTGGGCATCGAGCACGTCTGATGCAATTTTTGCGCGGCCTACAGCAATGGCAACATTTTCTTCATTCACCATTTCGATCACTTCCCCGCATTCAAATTTCTCCAGTACGGCCTGAACGCCTACGGCAAGCAGGCTATGTCGCTTTTCCAGCGCCCGCTGTGCGCCGGCATCTACCTGTATCCGGCCGGTAACCAGGCTGCCGCTGGCCAGCCATTTTTTCCGGGCCGGCATGCTGCAGGGCTGTGGCAGGCACAAGGTGCCTGTTTTACCTGCAATGGCATTGAGGATCCCGTCTTCCGTACGGATGCCGAAAATAACCACCCTGATGCCCATCCTGGTGGCCAGGCGGGCAAAGGTGAGCTTGGATACCATGCCGCCTAAACCAAGGGCGGATTTCTCTTTATCTGCCAGTCCAAGCGCTGCTTTATCAATCACGTCTATCTGCGGCACTACCTGTCCTGTTCTGTCCAGCACGCCGGCAACGGAAGTACTGAACAACAGCAGCGATGCGCCAAAGCCTACAGCAATGAGTGTAGCCAGTTCATCGTTATCGGAAAATTTCAGCTCCAGACTGCTCACCACATCATTTTCATTGGCAATGGGAATGATGTTGCTGGCCCATAGTTCTTCGTAAGTGCGCTTGAGCTGAAGGAACTGGTTCCTGTCGGAAAAATGCTGGCGTTCACAAAGGCTTTGCGCCACGGCGATACTATAAGGTGCGAAATAACGGCTGTATTTATTCAGCAGTAGCGGGTTACCCACTGCTGCTGCGGCTTTCCGCTCACTGATGGTACCGTTGTATTGGCGCAGGAACTGTTTTCCTGCGGCCACCGCCCCGGACGATACCAGCACTATATGATAGTTTGCATGTAATTCTGCTACCTGCCGTGCTATACCGGCAATCACCGTCTCGTCGAGGTCACCGTTCTGATGGGTGATCGACGCTGTCCCAAATTTTATAACTAATATCGGTTTACTCAATTTCTGCGCTATTTGACGCCTAAAATAATATTAAGGCGGCGAAATTCTAAATGCATAATTTATCCCCGTTGCCGGAAAAGCCTTTAATTTGGTTTTTGTATTGATTAAACCTGCTATATGATAAAGCATGTCGTCCTATTTATAACAGCCACTGTGGCTGCTTCCGTTATCTATCTCCCAATGGCCAGCGGCCAGCAAACGCTCCGTCAGCAAATTGCAGGCATTGCCGGAAATATATCAGGAAAAGTTGGAGTATATGCAGAAATCCTGGAAACGAGGGACACGGTTTCGTTTAACCGCGACGGACATTTTCCTATGCAGAGCGTGTACAAATTCCCGATTGCCATGGCTATGCTCCACCAGGTAGACCAGCGCCGGTTTCGCCCGGATCAACCCGTTCATGTTACCAAAAACGACCTGATACCGGAAAATGGCGCCAGCCTGATCCGGGATCTGCATCCTGAAGGAAATTTTGACATGACATTATCGGAACTGATCAGCCATAATATCCGCGCCAGCGATGGCAGCGCCTGCGATGTATTATTACGCTTACTGGGTGGCACGGCCAAAGCAGCTGCATATGTACACGGCCTTGGCGTGAAGCAGGTAGTGATTGCCACTACGGAAAAAGTGCAGGTGCCTGATGAAATGATCCAGTATAAGAATTGGGCCACGCCCATGGCTATGACACAGCTGCTGAAAATATTTTACACGGAACCGGTATTATCCGACAGCAGCAAAAACTATTTAATGGATCTTATGATCACGTCGAAACCCGGGGCAAAAAGATTGAAAGGGTTGCTGCCTGCAGGCACGGTGGTAGCGCATAAAACCGGTACTTCCGGTACCAGGAACGGGTTGACCCGCGCCACCAATGATGTGGGGATTATTACGTTGCCAAACGGGCGGCATCTGGCTATTACGGTATTTGTATCTGATTCGAAAGCCAGTGAAGAGGAGCGGGAGGGAACTATCGCTAAAATTGCCAAAGCGGCGTATGACCACTGGCGTAAATAAAAAAGGCAGTTTCATTGTTGAAACTGCCTGCTGAAAATTACTTCATGTATTTCTTATACTCGTTTTCAATATCCATGATATCTACTTTATGGAGTTTGTCGCCATCAAATAACCACATTTCCCAATTGTATTTTACATCGCTGAGATTAAGCGTGGTGGCGCCTCCTTTTGCAGCATGAAAACTGATCTTTCCCCCGGTGGGCTCAATGATCTTTACGCCTTTTTCTTCGAGAAAGGCGCGCGCGTCCGCCATATAGTTCTGGTAATCTTCATTGATGGTATAAAACGCTTCTTCCCCGTTATCTTTTTTGAGATGTTCCAGCTGGATACTGTCGGGCGTATGCAATATGGCGCAGGGATCTTTAATCTGGCTGGCGCTTTCAGTAATGGTTTGCGCCGGCGGTGCAGCATCTGTCGGAATTTTTTCCTCCGGTGTTTTACTTTCGTGGCAGGCTGCAAAAGTAAGGAGTGTTACAGGTAAAATAAGGTGCTTTTTCATGGTTTTCATAGTCATAGTGTTTGGCATATCCGTTACACTTTATGCAGTGCAGGCGCCTAAAGATAGTATAAAATATGCCGGATGCAACTATGCAGGTATGTTCATACATGGGTAGTTGGTTAGGCAGCAATTCAAAGGGGATACCGGCGAAAGTGCCTGTTTAAAAGTAGTATGGCCAGGCCGGCGGCCTGCCGGAAGAGCAG
>NZ_DATMTE010000789.1:0-6835 GCF_035564935.1 Chitinophaga sp.
GGCTTTTAAAGAACCGGCAAAAGGAATGAACATTGATACCCGCAACAGCCGCTATTTCCGACAGGGGTATGTCTCTCCTGAAATGCCGGAAAATATATTTGAAGATATCATCCATCCTCGACTGGTCTTTATCATTATACAGGTTTACATAGTTGGTGCCGGCCAGGAGCTTGTATTCTTTGGCGCCCATCATGGTTTGCAGCAGGGTCATAAACGAGATGGTTTGAGGAAGGCCCTGCTGTTGCAGCATTTGCTGCATCAGCGCCAGGATCTCCGCTTTGGCTTTTCCATGGAACTGGATGCCCCGCTGTGCCTTTTTGAGCCATGTTTTCAACGCACTGGTATTGGTGAACAAGCTAAGATGTTCCAGCAGCAGATCCGGCGAAATATACAGCGCCAGCGATCTTGCCTGCAGCTTGTTTTTCCCTTCAAAATACTTTTGTTCGTTATGCCATACATGCGGGGTGCCCGAACCCACAAAGATCAGTTCCCCGCTTTCAAAATAACTGATATTGTCGCCAATGATACGGCGCCCGGCGCTTTCCACCACGTATACCAGCTGGCATTCATGATGGAAGTGAAACTCGGTGGAAAAATACGGCTGCGTAATTTCCTTTACCAGGTATACACTTTGTTCAAGGGCTTTATCGCCCGGTATGGCAAAAAGAGGCTTCATATTGTCTGCCTAAAATAGGTAAATTCAGTAAATAAGTCAAAATAGTGTTGATTTAAGTCAATTTCACCGGGATGACCTACCTTATCCCTGCTTACATTTGATTATCCACGGAAAATGAAAAATGATGATACTGCAAAATAAAATAGTGCTGATTACCGGCGGCGCATCCGGCATTGGCCAGGCCTGCGCGCAAACCTACGCAAAGCAGGGCGCTACTGTGGCGGTGATAGATAAAGACAACGCTGCATTGGACCGTTTGAAACAACAGATGGGCGCGCCGCATATTTTCCTCCAGGCAGATCTTAACAGCGGCCCCGCCATACAGCAGGCTATTGATACCGTATTGCAAACATACGGACGGCTGAACGCCATCCACAATAATGCCGGTGTTGCGAGTCCTTCGAAACCTTTACATGATACTACCGAAGAGGAATGGGAGCTGGTAATGAATGTAAATGTGCGGGGCATCTATTATACCACCCGCTATGGCATTGCCGCCCTGAAAGCTTCCCGTGGTTGTATCCTCAACACCAGCAGTATGGTAGGGGAAATAGGGCAACACAACCACGCCGCTTATGCCGGCAGCAAAGGAGCCGTAAACGCGCTTACCAAAGCCATGGCGCTGGACTATGCAGCAGATGGCATCCGGGTAAATGCAGTAGCCCCCGCCGGCGTATGGACACCCATGCTGCGGCAGTGGAGCAGGGAACAGCCGGAACCCGCACGCATTGCCCAATACCTGGATAATATTCACGCATTGGGATATTGCCCCGAAGCAGATGAGATCGCCGACGTATGTGCGTTCCTGTTATCTGACCAGGCGCGCTTTGTTACCGGTTGTATTATGCCGGTAAGCGGGGGCGCAGAACTCGGATATAAACACACCCTGTAAAATAAAGTGAACGATGAAAAAATTAGCTACTTTCTGTTTGTTGTTACTGGCACTCCGCAGCGGGGCGCAAACAAATGCACAGCTGGATCCGAAGATCCTTACCAGTAAAAAAGTAATGGACCAGTTCATGGATCTGCGCTTTGGCATGTTTATCCACTGGGGGCCCGTTACACTGAGAGGCACGGAAATAGGCTGGTCGCGCCACGTACAGGTGCCGGCTGCCGATTATGATACCCTGTACCGGCAGTTTAACCCGGTGAAATTTAATGCAGATGAATGGGTGAAAACTGCCAGCGATGCCGGTATGAAATACCTGACCATCACCGCGAAGCATCATGACGGATTCTGCTTATGGCCATCTGCCTATACTGATTATAATATTACTGCTACTCCCTTTAAGAAAGATGTAGTGGGACTGCTGGCAAAGGCGTGTAAAAAGTATCGCATAAAGTTCTGTATCTATTATTCAGTGCTCGACTGGCATTACCCCGAATACCCGGTCGATAATCCGAACGATACAACGGCGAAGGGCATACGAAAAGATGCGCATATGGAAAAGTATGTGACCTATATGAAAAACCAGCTGAAAGAACTGGTAACAAATTATGATCCTTATATGCTGTGGTTTGATGGCCCCTGGGAGAAGCCATGGACGCCGGAAATGGCGCTGGATATGTATGCCTGTCTCAAAACGCTGAAGAAGGATCTGATCATTAACAACCGCCTGGGCAAAGCATTTTCCGGCACCGGCGCTTCCGGCACCGCCAGGTTCCTGGGTGATTATGATACACCCGAACAGCGTATAGGCGACCTGGATATGAACACACCCTGGGAAACCTGCATGACCATCTGCGAACAATGGGCCTGGAAACCCAACGATAAAATGAAATCGCTGCAAACATGTATCCAAACGCTGGCGAAGGCGGCGGGTGGTAACGGCAACCTGCTGTTCAATGTAGGACCCCGCCCGGATGGCCTGATCGAACCTGCACAGGCAGCGCGTTTAAGGGAAATGGGCAACTGGCTGCATAAGTATGGCGCTGCCATTTATAACACGCACGGCGGTCCTTATTATCCCAACAGTAAATATGCCGCTACGCGCAGTGGCAATAAAATATACCTGCATGTTTTTGATGCTGCACAGCAAAGTATTGAACTGCCTGCTATGCCGGGTGTAAAAGTAACCAAAGCATACCTGCTGAAAGGCGCTGCAGTGAAGCTGACTGCAACAGCTGATCAGCTCACGATAACATTGCCGGCGGTATTACCTGATGCCAATGATACCATAGTGGTACTGGAAACAGATAAGCCGGCAATAAGTGTGACTCCTATAAAAAATGATAAGTTAAAATAAGATGATCAGTAAGATAGTTGTAAAAGATGCCCGGTTCCCTTTAACAGGCGGCGCCGGTAGTGATGCAGTGCATCAGAATCCCGTATACTCGTACACGGTAGCCTGCCTGTACGACGATAAAGGCAACTGCGGTACCGGCCTGGCCTTCACTTTAGGGGCAGGTAATGAACTGGTATGCGCTGCCGCCAGGTTTTATGGGGAACAGCTCATAGGCAGGGAATTAACGGAAGTGATGTCGTGTTTCGGCGACTGGTTTAAACAACGCTCGGATGAGCAGCAGTTCCGTTGGCTGGGTCCCCACAAAGGGGTGGTACACCTGGCGCTGGCAGCAGTTACCAATGCGTGCTACGACCTGTGGGCAAAACAGCAACAGGTGCCTTTATGGAAACTGTTGCTCGATCTCACACCTGAACAGGTAGTGAATACGCTCGATCTCTCTTACCTGGAAGAGGTGTTGCCACGGGAAGAAGCCATCCGTATGTTAACGGAGATGCAAGATTCGAGGACTAACCGGGAAGACGTGCTGCGCACGGGTTACCCGGCATATGATACCTCCGCCGGCTGGTTCAATTACTCCGACGATCAGCTGGAAGTGAATTGCAAACGTGCCCTGGATAACGGCTTCCGTGCACTGAAATTAAAAGTAGGCGCCAAAGACCCGGAAACGGATATACGAAGAGCGCATATTGTAAGAAATGCAGTTGGCGATGAGATCAAAGTAATGGTAGATGCCAACCAGCAATGGAATCTGCCGCAGGCAATTGCTATTGGTAAAAAACTTGCAGCCATTAATCCTTACTGGATAGAAGAGCCTACCCACCCGGATGATGTGCTGGCGCATAAAACACTGGCCGATGCGCTGAACCCGCTGAAACTGGCTTTAGGCGAACATGTGCCCAATAAAGTAATTTTTAAGAACTACCTGCAAACCGCCAGCGCCGGCTTTATACAGGTAGATGCCGTTAGGGTGGGGGGAGTAAGTGAGTTTATTACCGTAAGCCTGCTGTGTAAAAAGTTTGGTGTACCGGTGGTTCCGCATGTAGGCGATATGGGACAGCTGCATCAGCACCTGGTGTTGTTCAATCATATTGGAATGGGGCATGAAGCCTTGTTCCTGGAGCATATCCCGCACCTGCGCAAACACTTTGTTCATCCTGCACAGATCACCGGCGGCTTTTATCAAACGCCTCAAACGCCGGGCAGCAGTTGTGATCTGCTTGCGCTTAATACTTTCCCCGGATGATAGCCAGTACAGATATTATCATCAGCATTTGCTACGTGGCCCTGATAGTGGGGCTTGGCTTCTGGGCCGGGTTATCCGGTAAGAAGAATGATTCGGCGGCCGGGGAGTATTTCCTGGCCGGTAAATCGCTGCGATGGCCCATGATAGGCATGGCATTGTTTGCCACCAATATTTCCTGTTTGCACCTGGTGAGCCTGGCCCAGAGCGGCTTTGATACCGGCTTGCTGGCAGGTAATTTTGAATGGATGGCTGCTTTCACATTGATATTACTGGCGCTTTTCTTTGTACCGTTTTATATCCGTTCAGGAGTGGCTACGCTGCCGGATTTCCTGGAGCGGCGGTATAACCGTGCGTGCCGCGACTGGCTGGCGGTGGTATCCGTGGTATCGGCGGTGGTGATCCATATTGCGTTTTCCTTCCTGGCTGGTGGCATTGTGCTGGAAACGCTGTTTGGTATCAACATGTTTACCAGCATTATTCTCATTGCCGCGGTAACAGGCGCCTATACGATTGTAGGTGGACTCAGGGCCGTAGTAGTAACGGAATCTGTGCAAACGGTGGTGTTGCTCACCGGTGCGGTGATCATCACGGTATTGTCGTGGTGGAAGGTTGGTGGCTGGCAACCGGTGATGCAGGTATTGCAGGAAGGCGGGCAGCTGGATAAGCTTTCCATGTTGCATCCGGCGGGCGATCCCAATGGGCTGCCCTGGTACGCCGTATTCCTGGGTTATCCTGTTATTGGTATCTGGTACTGGTGTGCGGATCAGACTATTGTGCAACGGGTGCTGGGAGCAAAAGATGAAAATCATGCACGTACCGGCGCCTTGTTTTGCGGCTTTATAAAAGTATTGCCTGTTTTTATTTTTATTCTTCCCGGGCTGCTCGCATATGTGCTGTACAAACAAGGCCATCTTGACCTTGAAGTATTGCGGCAGGGCGACGGGCAGCTGCATACAAAAGGGATCTATTCCGTGATGATCACAAGGCTGGTGCCAACAGGGCTGGTGGGCGTACTGGTGGCAGCCTTGCTATCTGGCCTCATGAGCCAGATCTCCGGTGCGCTGAACTCTATCGCCACATTGGTGAGCTACGACCTGTATAAGCGGAACCGTCCGCAGGCAACAGATAAACAACTGGTGAAAACAGGCCGCATTGCGGCTGGTTTGGCGCTGGTGTTGTCCATCGGGCTCTTACCCTTGCTGAACAGGTATGAAAGCCTTTTTAACGGCATTAATGACGTTATATCGCATATAGCGCCGCCCATCACCTGTGTGTTCCTTTTAGGTGTGTTCTGGGAAAAGGCTTCCTCCCTTGCGGCGCAGTATACTTTATGGATAGGTTCTGCATTGGGAGCTGCCGTATATCTTACCGGCAAACTATACCCGGTTAATATCCCGCCGCTGATGGTGGCGTTTTACCTGTTCGTGGTTTGCGTGGTGTTGCAGGTGGTATTGTCGTTTGTATTCCCGGTACAGCATACTGCGGAAAGCAGGGGCCTTTACTGGGAAAGCCCGTTGGCGCCATTGCGGGTAAAAGGATGGCCGGGCCTGGGCAATTATAAAGTATTATCCGCTGTATTACTACTGGTGATGGCGGTTCTTTACTGGTGTTTCCGGTAAATGCAGCTTTAAATTTCTATTTTTGCTGCATGAAAGAACAACTGACTACTTTGCTCAACGAACTAAAAAGCAATGCACGCCCGTTCAAAGAGGTGCTTGAGTTTATAGATACTTACTATCAGCATCAGCCAACCGCTTTTAAAAACGGGGAAGCATACAACGAGGCTGCCCAGAACCAGGGAAGTGCCCGGGTTTTTGCTTTTGCACAGCTGAATAACCTGGAACAGGAAGATACGCTTCACTTATTTGCAGAACATTATCAATCGGTATTAAACAGCCCGGAGGGAACAGATCACCAGAATATCAGGCAGTTTATGATTCATGGCTGGCCGGGGATCGTTTTTGAAGGGCAGGCGCTGCTGGAGAAGCAGGTGTAAGGCATTAAAAGACGAGGCCATCTCATTTTGAGATGGCCTCGTCTTTTAATGCCCTAATTGTTCCCGCAGGTCCATTTGCAGGAACCATAGTTCCTCCACCGGTACAGCTCTTCTGCTCGTGTTTTCTATGTCTTTTCCTTCTTTACTAAAAAGGAATGGCACAAAGCTGAATGCCTGGTTACCGTTTAATGCGGCTACGTCTTCGCGCCAGCTTTTCCAGCGGAATGCACCATAAAATCCTTCGATATCGCCGGAGCAGCAAAAGGAAATGAAATCGCTGTAACTGATCTCCATATTTTCCCATTCCAGGGTGTCGGGGGCAAAATAAAATACGCTGCCAATGCCTTCCTGTGGGGCAATGCCACCGGCATTAATGGCGAAGAAGCCACCTATCACATCATCTGCTATTAATAAAAAGCCGGGTTGCTCACCGGGCTGTGTATGCGATTTTCCTTCATTCCAGCCAGGCAAGGTGCGGTTCAGTTTTTCGTGGCCCGAGCCAAGTACCCTGATCCATCCATGGTCTACCAGCAGGCCGCCGGATTCATAAATGATGGCGCCCATAGGGGAGCGGGTGGTTACCTGGGTTTGATATAAAGCCTGCCCTGCACGGGCGTTGTCTTTCGGAAGGATTTCTATATGATTGTTACCATCTTTGATCCATCCCTTTACCA
>NZ_DATMTE010000790.1:0-31764 GCF_035564935.1 Chitinophaga sp.
CGATCTATCTTCCAGCGCACGGCCGCCATGCGGCGTATCCGGTGGAATTACCAGCGTATCATGCTGCTTCAGCGTATACTTATGGCCATCCAGGCTCATTTCAAAAACACCTTCCGCGATGTAGGTGATCTGTTCATGCGGATGCTGATGTACAGGCGATTCAAATCCGGCCTTTATTTCCCAGAATGCCAGCGTACTCTTACTACCATGTACAAACCGGCCATAATGCCCGGCAATCGTGTTTTTTACAGGAATTGTATCCAAAGGAGCAGGTTTGTTCATTTCTATATCTTTTTAATATTAAATATAGATGATAGACCAGATTTTAACAACGGTCTGAAGCGATAAGTATATATATTTCATACATTTACCGTCATAATACCCTTATAATCCCAACAGTTTGATTGTCATGTTTGTTTTAAGTAAATAATTAACATCCATTACGCTTATGACTATACGTTTTTACTCCTCACTGGCCTTAATGACACTGATTATTTTTGCTGCCTGCCAGCAGCAAAGCGGGTCCCGGAAAAAAACAAAAGCAAGAGATACCACTCACTATACCAAACAGGAGTATATTGAACAAACTATCGACAGCAACTATGTTAATAATTTCCTGCAATCGCATACATCGTACGACGCCTACGATGAGTACATTCAGAACTTTTACCGTAAACGCGATTACCACTTTGCATGGATCAATAAAGACGGGCTTACCGAACAGGCAGGCAACTTTATTAACATGATGAAGAATGATGCGGCCTACGGGATTAAAGACAGCAGCCTGATGAACCCGGACCTGCAGCGGCTTACCGATACGCTCCTGGTGAGCGATGTGGGGCTGAAGCCAGGCGATACCGCTATTCCCCGCATTGAAATGCTGCTCACGGCACAGTTCTTTGCCTATGGCAATAAAGTATGGGGCGGGCTTACCGCCGATTCCGCCAAAGACCTGGAATGGTTTATTCCCCGCAAGAAAATAGATATGGCCAGCCTCCTGGATTCTATGGTCAACAAAAAGAATAATGCTTTTGAAGATGATGAACCGGTAAACAGGCAATATATTATGCTACGGCAGCAGTTGAAAAAACTGGCGAAAATTGAATCTTCCGTTAAATGGGATTCTATCCTTACCACCCGGAAAAGCTTCAAAAAAGGAGATTCGGCGGAAGTTATTGCAGCGGTAAAAGCCAGGCTGGAAGCCTATGGCGACCTTCCCGGAACAGATACCAGCAGGCGCTTTAATGCAGCGCTCGATTCTGCGCTGCGTAACTTCCAGCTGAGAATGGGGCTGAAAGAAGATGGCCTTATTACCAAAGGTGTACTGGATGCATTGAATACTCCGGTACAGGATCGCATCCAGAAAATACTGATTAATATGGAACGCCTCCGCTGGGTGCCTGTTGAGCCCACCACCGACTATATCCTGGTTAATATTCCGCAGTTTAAGATGCATGTTTACGATAAAGGAAAGTTGTCATGGAGCTGCAATGTAGTAGTAGGAAAGCCTGGGGCCAATACCGTTATTTTCACAAAAGACCTGCGTTACGTGGTGTTCAGTCCTTATTGGAATGTGCCTCCCGGTATCCTGGGCGGAGAAGTGTTGCCCGGCCTGAAGCGCAGTGGCAGTGCATATCTTGCCCGGCAGAATATGGAAATTGTAGGAGCCAGCGGAAAGGTGATTGCACCCGGATCTATCAATTTTGCAAGATATTCAGGAGCGAATTTTCCGTATATCGTAAGACAGAAACCTGGTGGCAAAAACTCGCTTGGCAAAGTGAAATTCCTATTCCCCAACGAGTATAATATTTATCTCCATGATACGCCTGCGCGTTATTTATTTGGAGAAAACAAGCGCTCCTTCAGCCATGGCTGCATCAGGGTGGCGGAACCCAAACACCTTGCGGAATGGCTGCTGCGTGGGGATTCGGCCTGGACAGAGAAGAAAATTGATGAGGCAATGAATGGAAACAAAGAAAAGTACGTAACGTTAAAAGAGAAAATACCCGTGTTCATTGTGTATTTCACCGCCTTTGTGGACAGCGACGGGCGACTGAATTTCCGGGATGATGTGTATGGACACGATAAAAAACTGGCCGCGTCTTTATTTGGCAAATAATTCGGAATACAGCGGAGGGGTGGATGCCCTCCGCTGTATCGCTGAAACATCAGGTGTTTACAGCCATCTCTTTCTCAGCTAGCTGTTATAATATTGGGATTTTTCTTCGCTGTATCGCTGAAACATCAGGTGTTTGCTGCCATCTCTTTCCCGGCTATTCTGTTACAACATTAAGCGCCTACTGCAATCACAGAAATCTCTACCTCTACTCCTTTAGGCAATCCTGAAACCTCCACAGTTTCCCGGGCCGGGAAATCGCCCTTGAAATAACTGCCGTATACTTCGTTCACCTGCGGGAAAGTTTTCATATCTGTTAAAAAGATGGTGGTTTTTACGATGTGTTCAAACCCAAGTCCGGCTGCAGTAAGAACAGCCTGTAAATTTTTCATTACCTGGTGCGTGGCATCTACGATGCCGGATTTGATTAGTTCTCCGGAAACCGGATCCAGGGCTATCTGACCGGATACATACAGGGTGTTGCCTGCTTTCACAGACTGGTTATAAGGCCCTATAGGAGCGGGCGCGTTGTTGGTGTTAATAATTTGCTTTTCCATGAAAACGAAAGTAAATAATAATTGAGAACGCACCAATGTATGCATTGCGGATGCATTATAATTAATGATTCTTTATTAGGTTTGCCGAAATTTAACGCATGAATATCCTGGTAATAGCAGATGCGCAGCGCTTTGATGAATTGCAGGAAAAGGGAATGGAGAAGCATCATGATGTACAGTGGAAAACAAGCCTGGAGGAGGTTTTGTCTCTTAAAGCATTTGACCTGGTGCTGGATCTCATTTTCGACGACCGGCCGGACCATGCACTGGTGTATGCTAAAAATCCCGGTGTTCCCGTACTGGCTGGCATAGTAAAAACCTCGTTAAGCGAAATCATCAGCCAGTATGCGTTTGAGCAGGGTTTTAATATCATGGGCTGTAACTTTCTGACCGGCCTGGTGAATATGCCGGTAATGGAAGTATCGGTGCTCGACGAAGGACAAAAGGAAACGCTGGACGGGCTGATGTATAAACTGGGTTGGGAATACCTGCTGGTGGCTGATGCTGTGGGATTGGTAACGCCGCGGGTAATATGCATGATCATTAATGAGGCATTTCTTACTGCACAGGAAGGTACTGCATCACCCGAAGATATTGATACTTCCATGCGTTTAGGCACCAATTATCCTTACGGACCCTTTGAATGGAGCGAACGGATCGGGATAAAACAGGTATACGAAGTATTAAAGGCGGTACATGATGCCACCGGCGACAACCGGTACCAGGTAGCTGCCTCATTGCAAACAGCCTACGAAGCGATTTAATTTTTTACATGGCACTTATACTGAATATAGATACCGCCACCACAATTGGTTCTGTGAGCCTTTCCCGCGATGGGAAAGCCATTCAAACACTGGTGAATGAAAAGCAACAGGATCATGCTGCCGCTATGATCCTGTTTGTTCAGCAGATAATGAAAGAGCAGGGTATTACGCCCGTGCAGCTGGATGCAGTAGCGGTAAGCGCCGGCCCTGGTTCTTATACCGGACTACGTGTAGGCGTGGCTACCGCCAAAGGTTTGTGTTACGCCTGGAATAAGCCACTGCTGGCGGTTTCCACCCTTCAAATGATGGCCCAAGGCTTAATTGCCGATGTAAAAGATGAACAGGCATTGTATTGTCCAATGCTGGATGCCCGCCGGCAGGAAGTGTTTACAGGCTTGTATGATGCACGTTTGCAGGAGGTAATGCCACCACAGGCAATGATCCTGGAACCCTCTTCGCTGGAAGGGCCGCTGGCAACGCATAAGATCTACTTTTTCGGGGATGGCAGCCCTAAATGGGAACTGATGCTATCTTCACATAAAAATGCTATTTTTACAAAATATACGATAAGCGCTGCGCACATGGCGCCTTTGTCTGCACAGGCATATGAAAATAAATTATTCGCTGACCTGGCCTACTTCAGTCCATTTTACCTCAAGCCCTTTTATTCTCCTCAGAAGCCATGACATATCTGATTGTTTTGTCATAGAATAGTCAAATTACATCTAATTTGCAAGTATCCGGGGCATGTATATGATAAAATAAGGTATGGAAATTTTTTTTATTGTGACAGATATTATATTTTTGTATAAATCGATTACCGCAGTTGTTGTCTAACTGTTTGCGAGTACTGTCCGTTGATCCCTTTCATTTCATCATTTTTTTAAAACTATTATGCGATGGAAAAAACATTATTAACTACCTCTTCTAATACTCTTATTATTTCTAGAGGTACCAATGAAAAAGACCAGATCAAATTGGATTACATTGCCGTAAAGAAAGCTGCTATGGTTTTACGTGCTATCAACCATAAGCTGCGCCAGCAGATGATTAAGCTGCTGGAAGATCACAAGAAAATGACCGTGACGGAGATTTATGTGAAATTGCGTCTGGAACAATCGGTAGCATCGCAACATCTCGCCATATTAAGGCGTGCTGGCATTGTAATTACAGAAAGAGATGGTAAGTTTATTCACTACACCATCAACAAGCAACGTATTGCTGAAGTGGCAAAGTTTGTGGAAGAACTTGTTGGTTAAAAGTATTGATCCGTATCATTACGGAAAGTATTATATAAAAAAGTAGCCATACGGCTACTTTTTTATTTTGGTATAGATTTTATCCATGAGTGTACAACCTCAGAAGTTGTAAATTTGTAAAAATCAAAAACCATGTACGTAAAACAATTGTACACCAGCTGTTTGTCGGAAGCGGCATACTTCATAGAATCCAACGGGATCGCGGTAGTGATTGATCCGTTGCGTGATATTGAAGTATACCTGGACCTGGCAAAAGAACGTAACGCCACCATTAAATACATTTTTGAAACACATTTTCACGCAGATTTTGTTTCAGGACACCTGGAACTGGCAGAAGCTACCGGCGCCAAAATCGTATACGGCCCCGACGCGGAAACCAGCTTCGATTCTTATATAGCAAAAGATAACGAAGTATTCCAGGTGGGCGCAGTAACCCTTAAAGTGTTGCATACACCCGGCCACACGCTGGAATCGTCCTGCTACCTGTTATCGGACGAACAACAGCAGCCGTACGCTGTATTTACAGGAGACACTTTATTTGTTGGAGATGTTGGCCGTCCGGACCTTTTCAGCGGTAACCTCACTAAAGAAGAACTGGCGGGTTACCTGTTCGATTCACTCAACAACCGTGTTAAAACATTACCGGATGCAGTAATTGTATATCCTGCACATGGTCCCGGCTCGGCCTGCGGCAAAAACCTGGGCCCGAATACCTACAGTACCATAGGCGAGGAGAAAGCTACCAACTACGCATTGCTGGCTACTGATAGAGATAAGTTTATAGAAGAAGTGACCAGCGGCCTCGCTACACCGCCCTCCTATTTTCCGATCAACGCAAAAATAAACAAGGAAGGATATGATGCGTTGAAAGCGGTAATGGAAAAGGCCATGCAGCCGCTTAACCCTGCTGCGTTCAAAGCAAAGGCTAAAGCCGGGGCACTGATCCTTGATACCCGTCCGGCAACTGAATTTGGCGAAGGATATGTTCCGGGCGCCATCAGCATTGGACTGGAAGGCCGCTTCGCGGAATGGGCCGGCAGCCTGCTGCCGTTTGACCAGGACATCATCCTGGTAACGCCCATCGGTAAAGAAGAAGAAACTGTAGTAAGAATGGCCCGTGTAGGTTTTGATAATGTGGTGGGCTACCTGGATGGCGGTTACCCCGCATGGGAAGCTGCAGGTGAAGCAAAAGATATGATCATCACCGTGGAAGCAGATGAACTGGCAATGGATATTCCGCATGATCCCAACCTGGTGATCATCGATGTCCGTAAACCAATCGAATTTGCCGACGGCCATATCAAAAATGCCCTCAATATCACCCTCGGTGATATGATGGATCCGGGAAAATTAGCAGACCTGGAAGATAACCATAACCTGTACGTACATTGCCAGGGTGGTTACCGCAGCATCATTGCCTGCTCTATCATGAAAAGAGAAGGTATCCACAATTTACGCAACGTGGAGGGTGGATTCGCTAAAATGAAGGACCAGAAAGGGTTACAGGTTGTTCAGGAAAAAACTGTACTGAACTAAATCCCGCTATATTTTTAAACGGGAGTGATAAGAAGAAGTACATGTTTCTTCTTATCGCTCCCGTTTTCTTTTGGCTATTCCCTGCGTATTTGTTAACTTCTTGCAACAAAATTGTTTTGGGCATGACAAGCAAAACCCTGGCAATAGCCTCATTAATGCTTATAAATGTAGGGATGTTCGCCTGTAAACCTTCTGATGCGAAATTAAAAGAAGAGGTGAATGAGAGGCTAAGCCATATTCCCGGTATCACAGCAGACGTGAAAAAAGGGGTAGTGGTCCTTAGCGGCGAAGTGAGCGATGAAGTGGCCAAATCAGCTGCTGAAGACGCGCTGAAGGGACTGAAAGGAATGACATCAGTGCAGGATAATATTACCGTGAAAAATACCATAGCCGCCCCGGCGCCGCCACCACCGCCGGTGGAGGAGGCCGCACCCAACCGGGATGATTTCCTGAAACGTTCCCTCGACTCTGTTTATGCTGCCCGCAGGTTTACCAATGTCAGGGTTACTGTTTCAGACGGGGAGGTTGTTCTCAAGGGAAGTGTGAAAAAGAAAAACGTTCAAAATATGTTGAAGATAGCAAACCAGTTCTCTCCAAAAAAAGTAACGAATAATGTGCAGGTAAAGTAGAAAAGAGTGAAGCCAGGTGGAGATAACGAAGTATCCATCTCCCCGGGAAAAATTATTTGCCTTTATATTCATGCTTCCAGCGCCGGTGGCTCCACACCCATACTTCCGGTTGTTCATGAATATTTTTCTCAAGATATTTTACAAAAGCTTCTGTAATAGCGCCTTCCGGCTCCTGCTGCGGGTTTTCAAAGGCCAGCTTCAGCGAGGCATGATAATAACCTCTTTTTACTTTACGGATATCCACAAATACCACGGGGATATTACTTCTTTTGGCTCCCATTTCAGGCCCCTTATAAAACGGCGTCATTTTATTGAGGAAAGGATACCAGTAGCAGCTGCGCGGGTTCCCGGGATTCTGGTCGGCCACCAGGGCAATTAAATATTGTTTGTTGGTCCATGCCCGCATACTGTTACCCATATCGTTGGCGGGTATGAGGATGGTACCAAATTTTTCCCTGAAATGGCGGAACATCCGGTCGGCGGGCTTGCTGGTAAGCGGCATATACACTACCAGGAAAGGGAATGCTACCCCCTGCATACAAAACAGGTTGGCCCATTCCCAGTTGAAATTATGACCCAGGTGGAGCTGGCAGCTTTTACCCTGTGCATACAGTTCATGTAACACGGTAAGATCGCAGCGGAACCGCTTTTGCAGCTGCGCCTTGCTCATGGTTAACAGCTTGATGGTTTCCACCATCATATCAGTAAGGTTGTGATAATATTTTTTAGCCAGTAATGTGATCTCTTCTTTCGGTTTATCAGGGAAGGCCTGGGTCAGATTCTCCATCACTACTTTCCTGCGATACCCGATCACATAGTACACCAGCACGTATAATACATCACTGATGAAATAAAGCACCGGGAAAGGCAATATGGAAAGGCTATAGCAAAAAGCAAGCAGCAGATAATACATATTCCTGGTTGTTGTAAATCCAGCGCAAAGGTAATGAAAGACAACCGTTTGGCTTACAGCACAATGTTTTGTACCAGCTGGCTCTTATACGGATAGTCGGTATTGAAATGCAGTCCCCTGCTTTCTTTACGGAAGGCGGCGCCTTTTACGATCAGGTATCCTGCGGTAATCAGGTTACGGAGTTCGCATAATTGCGGGGATACCATGGTTTTCTCGTAGAGGTCTTCCGTTTCTTCGTGGAGAATATCCAGCCTGCGGAGTGCGCGTTGTAAACGTACATCTGTTCTTACAATCCCTACATAATCGCTCATGATCTGCTTCAGTTCTTTCAGGCTCTGGGTGATCAGGATCATTTCTTTGGGCGCGCTGGTGCCGGTGGCATCCCAGTCGGGCACATTATCCTTAAATTCCAGCAGGTCTATTTTGCTGGTAGCGTCCATAAAGCAGCGGTGCGCAAATACCATTGCCTCCAGCAGCGAATTGGAAGCAAGGCGGTTAGCCCCATGAAGCCCGGTGCTGGCGCATTCGCCGCAGGCGTACAGGTTGCGGATAGAAGTGAGCCCCCATTCGTTGGTTTTAATACCACCGCAGCTGTAATGTGCCGCCGGCGATACCGGGATCATTTGTTGCGCCACATCGATCCCTGCAGCCTTACAGGTTTCGTAGATATTGGGGAAATGATGAATGAATTTCTCCAGGTCCATATGGCGACAATCGAGATAAACATGTTCGGTACCGGTGATCTTCATTTCGCTGTCGATGGCGCGGGCTACAATATCGCGGGGAGCCAGCGACAGGCGCGGATCATATTTGTGCATAAAGTCCTCCCCATGAATATTCCGCAGGATACCGCCGTCGCCTCTTACCGCTTCTGTGATAAGGAACGATGGGCTAATGCCGGGTTGGTAAAGCGCCGTAGGATGGAACTGGATAAACTCCATGTTTTCGATACGGCCCTTTGCGCGGTACACCATGGCCACGCCATCGCCGGTGGCAATGTTGGGATTGGTGGTGCTGCGGTATACCTGGCCGTTGCCGCCGGTAGCCAGCAGGGTTACTTTGGAAAGGATCTTCTCTATTTTATTGGTAGTGAGATTTAATACATACACCCCATAGCATTCTATATCCGGGGTGGATTTAGTGACCAGGTATCCCAGGTGATGCTGGGTAATGAGGTCTACCACAAAGCAGTGGGTGATCAGCTCTATATTCGGGCGACGGTGGATGGCATCCAGCAGTGCGCGTTCTATTTCCCTGCCGGTAACATCCTTGTGGTGGATCACCCTGAATACGGAGTGCCCGCCTTCGCGGCCGAGGGAAAAATCGCCATCGGCGTTTTTGTCGAAGTTTGCGCCCCATTCAATGATCTCGTTCACTCTTTCCGGACCTTCGGTTACCACTATCTCTACCACCTGTTCATTACAGAGGCCGTCGCCGGCGATGAGCGTATCTTCTATATGTTTTTCGAAACTGTCATTTTCCAGGTCATTTACTACCGCTACGCCACCCTGGGCGTATTTGGTATTGGTTTCGTCTTCCCGGCTTTTTGTGATGATGGTGATCTTTTTATCCGGGCATTGTTGTGATACCTTGAGCGCATAAGTGAGCCCTGCAATTCCTGAACCGATGACAAGAAAGTCTGTTTGCTGCATAGTAAAGCAAAAATAAGCATTACCGGTTAATTTTTACCCGGAAGTACTCCGTGCTGCCATATACCAGTCCCCATTGCGCAAAACCGTAGGTGAGCATCACAAGGATATCTCCGGCAGGGAGGGGATGATAGAATTTGCCGGTTGCTATCAGCGCATCGGAGATCACGAACAATATAGCGCCAATAAGTGAATACCAGCCGTAGGGCTGCCGCCTGAAATGAAAAGCATGTAATGTGCATTGTACCAGGAAGAAAAGGGCGATGGCATATGCAATAACGGGTACGGCTAAACTACCCAGGTGGGGTAGCAGGAAAAGAAGGAACAGGATTACCACTGCAGCATTCAGCAATATGTAGGGGTACCTGCATAAAGGTACCGGCAAATTACTGTACCGGATTTTCAGGAAGAAGATACAGTACATGATCTGCGCGATGAAGAAGCTGCCGAGCCCGGGCAGAAACAGGTGATCGAACAACAGCAGGTCATCTCCCAGGGAAGAAAAAAATAAGGCAAGCAATAAAAAAATACGGAAACTACGGGGCATTTTTATGTTGGTATACAACACATATACCGCCAGTAATATCATCAGCAGCGGCTTGGTGGCATACCGGTATTCCGTTTTGCCAAAGGCAATCAGCAGAATATCAGCCAGTAGCACGAGGAAATAAATAATAAGGTGTTTAGGGCGCAACATGCGGAACGGGAATTGTAACGGTAATTTACAATATTTCTCTTAAGTATTCAACAGGATATAAAACGTAGTGCCGTTACCGTTAAGGCCCGGGCTTATCACTTTTAACTGGCCTCCGTGCATTTGTATGATCTGTTGCGACAGGCTGAGGCCAATACCGGATCCTTTCTTTTTGGTAGTGAAGAAGGGAATGAATATTTTATTCATGGCGTCGGCATCAATACCAGGGCCGTTATCCGTGATCTCGATACAGATCTGCTGCACGCTGTTAAGATACAGTTTCATACTGATAGCTGCCTGGGGAGTTTGCTCCAATGCATCCATCGCATTTTTAACCAGGTTGATCAGTACCATTTGCAACTGCGATATATCTGCATGGATCTCCATGTTTTCGGCATCTGTTTCTACTGAAAAACGTATGTCCGCCTGTTTCATATCTGCCTGGAACAGGCTGCTGACGGAGTTTACCAGCGACTTTACATTAACGGTAGTAAACTGTGGCTGCGGAAGGGTGGTATAATCGCGGTAGGCATTTACAAAGTTCATGATTCCTTTGCTCCGGCTTTCTACTGTTTGCAGTGCTTCACGTAAGTCGGAAATGCCTTCCTGGTGTTGTGCGCCGGGAGCGATGTCCAGGTCTACGATTTCCTGCATGGTGCCAATCAGCGATACAATAGGCGTTACAGAATTCATGATTTCATGCCGCAATATTTTGGTGAGGTTCTGCCAGGCTTCCAGTTCTTTTTTCTGCAGTTCAGAATGGATGTTCTGAATGGAAATGAGTTTCACGAGCCTGCCCTGCAAACGCACCGTGGCAGCGTGTATAGACAGCTGTTGTTCCTGCCGTGTGGCATACAGCGTTTTATTACCGGACTGCAATTCCATCAGCAACTCGGCCAGGCCGGGGTGAACTGTTTTCAGTTCATGGATATTGCGCAGCCGGTAAATGCCCATCAGCCGGAAGGCGGCGGGATTGATCAATTCTATTTTGCCTTCTGTATCAAACGACAATACGCCGATGCTGATATGCTGCACAATGGTATCGATATATTTCAGGTTTGCTTCTTTTTCCGCCCTGGTTTGCCGGAAGGCTTCCAGTACTTCATTGAACTGATGGTTCAGCATGCTGAAGCTTTTGCCGAGTTTATTATCGGCGCTGAAACGGATAGAGAAGTCCTCGTAGCGGATAGATTCGAGGAACAGCGTGAGCTTGCGGTTAATCCGGTTAAGATAATAATAGATGCCATACAGCTGTATTAATATCAGGGGGGTGAGCAGGAAAGTGAGGGGCTGCATGTTGTGCATAAACAGCCAGATGGCTGCTGCAAGAGAGGCTGCCAGCAGGATAACCCGTAAGCTGATATTAATGCTGAAGCGATTCATTTAGATGCTTTAAGCCGGGGGCATTCAGCAATAAAGACTGCTGAATGCCAACAACTATATGTTATATTTTTCCAGTCGTCTGTAAAGTGCGGCCCTGCTGAGTCCCAGTTCTTTGGCGGCTTCGGTGATGTTGCCGTTACATTTTTTCATGGCCTGGGAAATGATGTTGCGTTCCATTTCTTCCAGGTTATAGCCGGTATCCATTGCCTGGTCGGCATTGTTGTTACTTTTTACAAACACATCTTTAGGCTGGAGGGTTTTGCCCTGCGACAGGATCACTGCTCTTTCCAGGGCATGTTGCAGCTCGCGGATATTACCGGGCCAGTCGTACCGCTGTAGCTGGGTAATGAGTGATTCATGCATGCTGTTTACCGGGCGTTTATATTTATCGCGGTATAGTTGCAAGAAGTGTTCTGCCAGCGGGATGATATCTTCCACCCGTTCGCGCAGTGGCGGCAGTTGTATTTCGATGGTATTGATACGGTAGAGCAGATCCTGCCTGAACAGGTGTTGTGCAGCCATATGTGAAATATTGCGGTTGGTGGCGCAGATCAGCCTAACGTCGATGGGTATACTTTTATTGGAGCCTACTTTTGTAACGGACCTGTTTTGCAGTACGGTAAGCAGTTTGGCCTGGAAGGGGATGGAGATATTCCCGATTTCATCCAGGAAAATGGTGCCGCCGTTGGCCTCTTCGAAGCGGCCGGCGCGGTCTTCACGGGCATCGGTGAAGGCGCCTTTTACATGGCCGAACAGCTCACTTTCAAACAGGGTTTCGCTGATGGCGCCGAGGTCTACACTAACAAAGGGTTTATTACTGCGGTTCGACTGGGCATGTATTTGCCGGGCCAGCATGTCTTTACCTGTACCGTTTTCACCGAGGATGAGGATATTGGCATCTGTGGCGGCCACCCTTGATACGGTATCAAATACTGTGAGCATACCGGGGCTTTTACCGATCACCTGGTTGCCGGGATGGTGTACGGCAGCAGGTGGTTTATCTTGTTGGGCGGCACGTTTGTTATAGGCATTCTGGATGGTGGCCAGGAGCTTCTCATTTTCCCAGGGTTTGAGCACAAAATCAACTGCGCCGGCCTTAATGGCTCTCACGGCCATTTCCACGTCGCCGTAAGCGGTGAACAAAACAACCGCAGTTTCCGGTTTTATGTCCAGGATACGGTCGAGCCATTCAAAGCCTTCTTTGCCGCTGCTCAGGTCGCGGGTGAAGTTCATATCCAGCAGGATCACATCGTAGTCGAAGTTGGATACGAGATAAGGTATTTTTTGCGGATTCTTCTCAAAATCAACCTGTTCGAAATGTCTTTTGAGTAACAGGCGGGCAGCACGTAAAACATCCACATCATCATCAACAATTAAAATCTTTCCTGGTTGCATGGTAGTCATATGCGAATGGTGAATAGGTGACAATATTAAACAAAGATTCTTTCAAACCCACAGCTAATTTCAGGAACTTTTAAAAGTGTCCGATTATGGACACCGCTTGTCCGGCAAAGGACGTTTTTTTTAACGGTTTTTCTTTGAAAACGTTGCTGGTAAAGTGTTGTAAGCTTTGGCATGTGGATTGACTTTCTCCGGGCAGCAAACTTTTCGCTAAAAAACATGGACAGAAAATTAGAAAAGAAGTTTTGGAATAAAAAGCGCATCCTGATGATAGGCGGTGGCGCCGCAGTGGTAATGCTCCTGTTGTACACGTTGCTCTTTGCGGATCACCGGGCCACCCTGAATGTAGAAAAAGATAAGATCACTATCTCTACAGTAAAAAAAGGAACTTTTGATGTATACATTGCCGTTACCGCAGTGGTGATGCCCCTGAAAACCATCCGCCTGGATGCCATTGAAGGGGGATATGTAAGCCGCAAATACCTGGAAGGCGGTAACATGGTAAAAGCCGGAGATTCCATTCTGCGGCTGGATAACCAGCATATGATGATGGATTTCGTAAACCATGAAACAGAGATCTACCGGTTGCGCAACGAGCTGCAGAATACCCGCCTGAGCATCCGCCAGCAGGAATTTACCATGCAGCAGACCATCTCTGACATTGATGCCAAAATAGAAGCTGCGCAGGACCTGTACGACCGGAACAAACAGCTGGTGGAAGAGAAGATCGTAGCGCGCCAGGAGTTTAATAAAAACAAGTTTGAACTGGAAGGACTCCTGCGTCAGAAAGATATCCAGCTGCAATCCCAGAAATACCAGCAGGACAATGCCAAAATGCAGATAACCCAGCTGGAAGGCACCCTGGCCAGAACCCAGCGTAACCTTGACCTGATGAGGGAAAACCTGAACAGCCTGGTTGTGCGCGCCCCGGTATCCGGACAGCTTTCTTCCATTGATGTGGAAGTAGGATCCAGCATCACCGCCGGGCAGAATATTGGCCAGATCGATGACCTGAACGGGTTTAAATTACGCGCCGATATCGATGAGCATTATGTTTCCCAGGTATTTGCCGGGTTGAAAGCCACCTTTGAATTTGACGGGAAATCTTACGATATGATGGTTACAAAGGTGTACCCGGAAATAAAAAGCGGCCGTTTCCAGGCAGATATGAACTTTGAAAAGAACATGCCGGAGGGTATCCGCCGCGGACAATCATCCCCTATACGTCTTGTACTTGGCAAGTCGGCAGAAGCCATCCTTTTGCCGCTCGGCGGCTTTTTCTCCGATACCGGTGGTAACTGGGTATATGTAGTGGATAAAAGCGGTAACCGTGCAGTAAAACGGAATATTTCGCTGGGCCGCAAAAATCCGCTATATTTTGAAGTACTGGAAGGCCTGCAGCCAGGCGACCAGGTCATTACTTCCTCTTATGAGAATTTCGGTAATAAAGACGTTTTATCTTTTTAGTATTCATCCATTTTTTTATAAACTAGTATTTAAAATAACAAACACTTATGATACGCACTGTTAACTTACAGAAGTTGTTTACAACAGAAGAGGTGGAAACCACAGCCCTCAATGGTATTAACATGGAAGTGCAGGATGGTGAATTTGTGGCGATCATGGGCCCCTCCGGTTGCGGCAAATCTACTTTGCTGAACATATTGGGTTTGCTGGATAACCCCAGCGACGGCGAGTATCACTTCTGGGATAAGGAAGTAGCGCGTATGAGTGAAAGACAAAGGGCGCAGCTCCGCAAAGGCTCTATCGGGTTTGTGTTTCAGAGCTTTAACCTCATTGATGAGTTAACAGTATTTGAGAACGTAGAGTTACCGTTGTTGTACCTGAAAGTACCTGCTGCTGAGAGGAAGGGAAAGGTGGAAGAAGTACTGGAACGCATGAATATCATGCATCGCCGCAATCACTTCCCGCAGCAGCTGTCCGGTGGTCAGCAGCAAAGGGTAGCCATTGCCCGCGCCGTAGTAGCCAAGCCTAACCTGATCCTGGCGGATGAGCCCACGGGTAACCTGGATTCCACCAACGGGGAAGAGGTAATGAAATTGTTGCAGGAGCTGAACAATGCAGGTACTACCCTGATCATGGTAACACACTCCCCGTACGATGCCGGGTTTGCCCACCGTATTATCAACCTGTTCGATGGACGCGTGGTGACCGAGAATATCAAGGAACAGTTTCATGTGTGATTTTTTTCCGCCATTCTAAAACCACATCATGATGTTTCGGAATTACTTCAAAATTGCAATTCGTCATTTACAGCGCCACAAGTTCATTACGGTGATCAACATCTCCGGGCTTGCAGTAGGCATGGCCTGCTGTATACTGATTGCGTTGTATGTGCGCGATGAGTTGAGTTTTGACAGGTTCCACCACAACACAGATGATATTTACCGCGTTACCACGCAATCCATACGCCAGGCCGGCAATGCAGAATACGGAGCGGCCACCCAGTTTCCCATTGGTCCTAACCTGAAAAAAGATATCAGCAGCATAAAAGAGGCGGTGCGTATTTTCGTACCGGGCAATACACTTTATACTGTTGGAGATAAAAGGATCTGGGAGGAAAATACCGGCTTCGCCGATGAAGCTTTTTTCCGGATGTTCAATTTCCCCCTGCTGGAAGGTAACCCCGCTACTGTTTTAAAAGAACCCTATTCGATTGTACTCACAGAGTCTGCCGCAAAAAAATATTTTGGGAGTGCTTCTCCCGTTGGAAAACTCATAAAAGTAGGCAACGGCTATAGCTGCACCGTAACCGGTGTGGCAAAAGATTTCCCTGCCAATACAGATCTGCGCATGACGATGCTGGTATCGTTTTCCACCATGCTCAAAGAAGGGTTAAAAACCGGGAATGATATAGAGGCGCAGTGGTTTATGTTCAGTAACAATGTTACTTACGTACAACTGAACGATCATACAGATCCCGCTAAACTCACCAAAGCACTGCAAACATTTGTTTCCACCCATATCGGTGGAATACTGAAGCGGCATAATATACAGTTTGCACTGGAGTTGCAACCCATCCGGGATGTACATCTCCACCCGGAGGGCGCTAAGGGCCTTGATAATTCCCCATTGATATGGCTGTATATTGCCATTGCCGTTTTCCTGGTGCTGATTGCCTGCATCAATTTTATGAACCTTACTACGGCAAGGGCCCATGAAAGAGCAAAGGAAGTAGGACTGCGAAAAGTGCTGGGCGCTGAAAGAAAGAGTCTTATCCTGCAATTCCTTACAGAATCACTGGTGATCAGCCTTATCTCTTTCCTGCTGGCTATTTTGCTGGTGGGTTTGGTGATGCCCCTGTTTAATACGATCACCGGCAGGGAATTGCAGATACTTTCTTCCGCAGATAGTTTTTTATATGCCGGTTTATTATTGCTGGTATTGATTGTTGGCCTCATTGCCGGCAGTTACCCGGCGCTTTATTTATCCGGCCTGATACCCGTGCGGGTATTGAAAGGAAATTTTACTACTTCCGGTTCGCGGGTGTTCGTCCGCCGCGGCCTGGTGGTAGCGCAGTTTGCCGTAGCGGTGGCGTTGATCATTTCCACTGTGGTTGTATTCTCCCAGCTCCGTTACTGGCAAACAAAGAACCTTGGGTTTGATAAAGAACATCTTGTAAACGTATACCTGTCCGGTGTGGATGGGAACGCCAAGTTAGCAACGCTGAAATCCGCTTTCTTAAGCCAGTCGGGCGTATTGCAGGCCTCCGGGCATAACTTTTTAATGGGAAGTGGCGTATTTAACAATAATCCTGTGGTACGTGAAGGAGAAGATGATAAAGATGGTTTTGTAGCAGGCATTATCCAGTCTGATTTCGACCTGCTTAAAACAACCGGTATTAAGCTGGTAGCCGGCCGCGATTTTAACCCGGCGCTATCAACCGATTCTTCCGACGCTTATATCGTTAACCAGGCAGCTGCGAAACGGCTGGGGTTTAAAGATGATGCGGTAGGAAAAAGGATTGAGTGGAGACCCGGATACATGAACAGGCATGGTACTATTATCGGCGTAGTGGAGGATTTTAACCTTCGCTCCCTGCAATCGCCGGTAGAACCTATCGTTTACATGGTAAGACAGGATGAAGTAGCCATTATCACCCTGCGGCTGGCTGCAGGCGATCAGAAGGCCATCATGAAGCATGTGGAATCCGCATGGAACAGCATTATTTCTGAGGTGCCATTTAATTTTACATTTGTGGAAGATGATATCCAGGCACGTTATGTTTCGGAACGTACATTGGGAAAGTTATTCGGTATTTTTTCCGGCCTTGCCATCTTTATAGCCTGTATGGGCCTGCTCGGGTTGTCTATGCTCATTTCCCGGCAACGTACAAAAGAAATAGGCATCCGGAAAGTACTGGGTGCTTCTATTGCCAATATTTCACTGTTGTTATCGAAAGATTTTCTCAAACTGGTTTTGATAGGAATCTGCATTGCTTCTCCCATAGCCTGGTACGGCATGGAAAAATGGCTGCAGCATTTTGCATTCAGGATACATATCGAGTGGTGGGTGTTTTTACTCACGGCCATAGTTGTAGTGCTGATTGCATTGGGAACAGTCAGCCTTCAGTCGGTAAGATCGGCATTAATGAACCCGGTTAAATCACTTAGATCTGAATAAACATGATTAAGAACTATTTCCGTATTGCCTGGAGGAATCTGAAAAGAAGCCGGTTCTTCGCTGCTGTGAATATTGCCGGGCTGGCGTTTGGAATGGCTGTATGTATGTTTATCCTTTGCTGGGTACTGGATGAGTACAGTGTTGATAAATTTCAGTCCAACGGGAAAAATATTTATCGCTTACAGGTGAATGTTGACTGGGGCGGTGTACGTACTATGGGAGTTACACCGGTTGTACTGGGAGATGAGCTGAAGAATAATTTCCCGGAGATAACAGCAAATGTAAAAGTTCGTGTTACCAATGCCAACAGGCTGTTTAAAAAAGGACAGCAATATAGCCTGGAGAATAATTACATCTTTGCCACTTCCAATTTTCTGGAAGAAATGGACTTTCCGGTAGTAGCAGGAGATAAGCATACTGCGCTTACAGCCCCCAACGCTATTGTGCTGACCGAATCATTCGCAAAAAAATATTATGGTACCACTGATCTTGTTGGAAAGATCATTAACATAGATAAAAATAAAGCGCTGCAGGTAGCCGCTATAGTGAAAGATGTACCTGCTGCGTCTTCCATCCAGTTCGACTTTATACTTCCCTTTGCACTTACGCTGCAGGAAGATACATGGCTGATGAGGCCCGGCAGCTACAGCGTATTGAACTATATGGTGGTAAAGGAAGGCACAGATATTTCCCGTCTCACTGCCAAAATGCAGCAACATTATGCTACACTTAGCCCCGATAAAAAGAACGAAATATGGTTGCAACCCTTCCGTGATATCTATCTGCATGAAAAATACGAAAACGGAAAAGTAGCTGGCGGAAGAATAGAATATGTACGGCTGTTTTTTATTACCGCACTCATTGTACTGGCCATTGCCGGTATCAATTTTATGAATCTTTCTACTGCACAGGCTTCCAAAAGGGCCCGTGAAGTAGGTGTGCGTAAATCAATGGGCGCTTCAAGGCTTTCGCTGATGTTGCAATTTACCGGGGAAGCCATCCTGATGTGCGCTGTAGCAGCTGTTACCGCAGCAGTAGCCGTATATTTGCTCATGCCGGCATTCAATAATTTTACAGGCAAGCATATTACGTTTACGCTGCCTGTTACTGGTAAATACCTGCTGTTATTATTGGTGGTGATAGTAGTAACCGGCCTGCTGGCAGGGAGCTACCCGGCTTTTGTATTATCCCGTTTCCTGCCGGTGAAAGTATTAAAGGGCGACCTTAGCAGCGGGGGCGGCGCATCGCTGTTTCGCAAAAACCTGGTGGTGCTGCAGTTTGTACTTTCTTTCATTTTCATTACGGGCAGTGTGGTTATCTATAACCAGATGCAATATATCTACCACCGTAACCTGGGGATGGATAAAGAAAATGTGATGTATGTATCGCTGGATGAAGGCTTTGCTGCCAACCAGGATGTGATTGAACAATCGCTGGCGCAGTTGCCACAGGTGAAATCATTTACTTACAACAGCTTCCTGCCGCTGTCGGTTGGCGGTTCGAGCGCCGACCTGAGCTGGGAAGGAAAACCGGATAAACTGGTGGTGAACACAGCGCCGCAGGTGGTGGGTTACGATTATGTTTCTACCATGGGGATGGCAATGAAGGAAGGCCGCGATTTTTCGCGTGATTTTGCTTCAGATTCAGGTGCTTATGTTATCAATGAAACAGCAGCCCGCGTAATGGGTATGACCCATCCGGTAGGAAAGCAGATCAGCTTCTGGAAAGGAAAAGGTACTGTTATTGGTGTAGTAAAGGACTACCATTTTGCTTCCATGAGGGAAAATATTTCGCCGATGGTGATGATGCTGGAGCCAAAGCAAAATGGTTACCTGATGCTTCGCCTGTCGAAAGGGGACGTGCCCGCCCAGGTTGCCGCTGTGGAGAAAATATTTAACAGGCTAAATCCGGGTTATCCGATGGATTATCATTTCCTGGATGAAACTTTTGATAGTATATACAGGTCGGAAACGATGTTACGTAAACTGGCGCAGGTATTTGCGGTGGTAGCGGTGCTTATTTCCTGCCTGGGCCTGTTCGGCTTGTCTGTTTTTACCGCCGAACAGCGTAGAAAAGAGATCGGTATCCGGAAAATTCTCGGTGCTTCTGTAATGAACGTTACCGGTTTGCTGTCGAAACAATTCCTGGCCCTGGTGCTTACCGGCATTTTGCTGGCTACTCCCATCAGCTGGTATATGATGAATAACTGGCTGTCGGGGTTTGCCTATCATACTGATTTATCAGCCTGGATCTTTGTTATTGCCGGTATACTGGCAATACTGATAGCCCTGGCAACCGTCAGTTTCCAATCGGTGAAAGCGGCCCTGGCCAATCCTGTAAATTCTTTAAAAGCAGAATAATATATGCTTAAGCGTTATATCGTTATAACATTCAGAAATCTGCAGCGGCAAAGGTTGTTTACCTTTATCAACATTGCCGGGCTGGCCGTGAGCATGTCGGTATGCCTGATCGTACTGATATCGGTACGTGAAAACTTAAGCTATGATAATTTTCACCCGGCTGCTTCGCGCACATGGCGGATCACTACACATGCACAAACACCGGACGGAAGAAAGTACCATATGGCAAGCGTTCCTTTACCTATGGGACCTGCTTTAAAAAATAATTACACCGCTGTTGAAAATGAAGCAACCTTATATGGTGTTTTAAACGGGGAAGGAAAAATAGATAAGAAGAAGATAAATATCTACGGTGCATTTGCGACCCCTTCCTTTTTTGAGGTGTTCGGGTTTAAGCTGGCGGCGGGTAACCCGCGTACCGCACTGGTTACGCCCAACAGCATTGTGCTTACCGCAGAAACAGCGCAACGCTTTTTTGGCAGCAGTGATCCGATGGGGAAAGTGATCCGGTTCGACCGGTTTGGAAGTTTTATCGTTAGCGGGGTAATGGCGCCTGCACCTTCAAAATCGCATATCAACTTTGAGGCGTTTGCGGCGATGTCGTCTGTGCCGTTGCTGGAGGAAAGCAAGGTATTGCCGGATAAGCTGAATAACTGGGATGTGGTACAGAGTAGCTATACTTATATAGTATTACGCAAGGGTGAAAAAATATCGGCACTGGAAGCTGCGTTGAAGGACCAGGCGCACCGGTACGACGGATTTGTTCAAAAAGGATTGGGCAGCATGGCCTTTGAGCCCCAGGCGCTTGGCAAAATCACGCCATCGCAGGAAATGATGGACGATATCGGCAGCGGTCCGCCCTGGGGTAAAGTGCTCGCGGAAATAGGCGTGGCCCTGGGCCTGATCATCTGTGCCTGTTTTAACTACACCAATTTATCTATTGTACGTTCGCTGCAGCGGGCCAAAGAGGTGGGGGTACGGAAAGTAAACGGCGCCCAGCGCTGGCAGATATTCCTGCAGTTTATAACAGAATCCGTTATCATGTGCATACTGGCGCTGATCATGGCCATTTTGCTGCTGATGGTGATGCAGGTCACTCATTTCAGTGGATTGCCCGTGCCGGATAATAACCTGCTGGATCCTCACCTGCTGTTGTTATTTCTTTTATTCAGCGTTATCATCGGCATAGTGGCGGGCGCTATCCCGGCTTGGGCCCTGTCTTCCTTCCAACCGGCAAAAGTATTGAAAGACCTGATCGATATTAAATTATTTGGCGGACTGGGATTAAGGAAATCGCTCATTGTGATCCAGTTTTCGCTGTCGCTCACCGCCATTATTTTCCTGGTAACCGTTTACCGGCAATTCCATTACAAAGCCATTAAGGATATGGGTTTTTACCGCAAGGATGTACTGAATGTTCCATTGGCTGATGTGGATTTTCAGCGGATGAAAGAACGGATGATGCAGCTGAAAGAGGTAGAAACCGCCACCGCCAGTTCTGGAACACTGGGAATGCCGAGGCATTGCAGCTTCTGCGTTATCCGTACCGGTGAAAGCAAAGACAGGATGGAATTTGGTTATTATGCCGGGGATGCAGACTTCATTAAAGCCATGCACCTGAAACTCCTGGCTGGAAGTACTTTCCCCGGATCGGCATCTACAGAAAAAGAACAATATATTATTATCAATGAAAAGGCCGTTAGTGTAATGGGCGTAAAGTCGCCAGCCGATGCCATTGGCAGAACCCTTTTCCTGTCGGACTCCCTGCCGGTAAGTATTATTGGCGTCGTAAAAGATTTTAATTACCAGCCTATAGAAGTGAATATCCGCCCCATGGCTATCCGCTTTGCTCCTGCTGAATTTCACCAGTTGCAGCTATTAATGGAGAAAGGAGACAAGGAACAGCAGTTGGCCGATGTGAAAAAAATATGGACGGCCATGCACCCGGGAGAAACGTTTTCGGCAGAATGGATGGATGAGCAGTTGCGTAGCCGCGACGGCAGGGAAGTGATTTCCATGTTAGGCTTCCTGGTATTCATTACTACCATGATAGCCGCCCTGGGACTACTGGGTATTGTTGCCTATACTTCGTTTACCCGTAGAAAAGAGATTGGTATCCGCAAAGTGCTGGGTGCCAGTGCTACCAGTTTATTAATGCTGTTATCGAGAAACTATATAAAATTAATTCTCATTGCCGGCTGCATTGCCCTGCCACTGGGATATATCAGCAGTGTATTGTTCCTGCAGATATTTGCCTACAGGGTAAGTACGGGTATACTGGCTATGCTGGGAAGCTTTTTGTTCCTGGTGTTCCTGGCGTTGGTTACTATTTTTTCACAAACCTGGAGAGCTATTGAAGTGAACCCGGTAAATAGCCTGAGAAACGATTAACTATGCTGTTGCTGAACTATATCAAACTCGCCTGGCGCAATCTTGCAAAAAGAAAGCTGTACAGTTTCATTAATATCGGTGGACTGGCCGCGGGTTTGTGCGCATGTATGCTGATTATGCTCTACGTGGCGCATGAGTTGAGCTATGATCGTTTTCATAAAGACAGTGACAGGATCTATTCCCTGATGGAGAAGATCAAACTGGATAGAGATACGATGCAGATTGAGCGTTTTAGTGCTACCACTGCACCGTCTATCCGGCAACAGAATGCCGCCGTGGAGAGCTTTATCCGTATGGGTAACCGGGCCGGCGAATCTATTATTATGCAGAATGTTGCCAATCCGGATATAAAAAGTGAAGAACCTGATACATGGTTTGCGGATGCCAACTATTTCAGTTTCTTTTCCTTCCCTTTGCTGTCGGGCAATAAGAACGAAGTACTAAAGCAACCTTTTACTGCCGTAATTGCGGCATCCACCGCAAAAAAATATTTTGGAAGTACGGATGTAATTGGCAAACAGTTGCGGTATAACGGGAAGTATATTTTCCAGGTATCCGGCGTAATGGCCGATGCGCCTTCCAATTCCAGTATCCGGGCTAATATACTGTTGTCTTATTCCAGTATGGCAGGCATTGCATCCTTCCGCGATATCATGGCGGAAGAACGTGGATTTGGCGGGATGTTTTTTAAAGTGTTCCTGAAACTGGATGATCCCATGCATGCTGCAACCGTAGCACAAAATATTGATCAGCTAATGGCTGCCCGGCTGGATCAGGGCCGGTCGGTATTAACACCCATGAACAGGATACATACCAATGCCAATTTCCACCCGGGGTTCAACCTGCGTTACCTGAAACTGTTCCCGCTGGTAGCAGCGTTAATCCTGCTGATGGCGCTGATCAATTATATGAGTCTTTCTACCGCCCGGGCTACCGTTCGGGCCCGTGAAATAGGTGTGCGGAAATCGCTGGGCGCTAACCAAACAAGTATAGCCAGGCAGTTTTATGTAGAATCTGCCCTTTATGCTTTTCTCGCTTTTTGCCTCGCGTTACTGTTATGCAAGCTGTTGCGGTCCTGGTTTTTTAACCTGCTGGAACTGAAGGTAGATGTGAGTTTTCTTTATCACCCGCTGGTGCTGCTGATCTACGCTGCTTTATTGCTGGTTACTATATTGCTGGCAGGTAGTTATCCTTCGTTGGTGCTTTCGCGTTATAATCCCGTTACTATTTTGTCGGGGAAGATGAGCCGCGTGAGTGGTGGCGCTTCTGTAAGAAAAGTATTGACGGTGGTACAGTTTGGAACAGCGGCAGTACTTATCATTTGCAGCATTGTCATAAATCGTCAGCTGTATTTTTTCCGTCATGCTGCCACGGGCATCAATAAAGAAAACGTGGTAATGCTGCCGTTCCAGGGCTCAATGGGAAACCACTACCAGGCTTACCGCCAGCAGGTGGCTGCTTTGAATGGCGTGCAGCAAACGGCTACCGCCCGCTACCCCTTGTACGGCGGTTATGATATGTGGTTTGTGATGGGGGAAAATAACCGTCCGCCAATGGCATTGTCTATGCTCAGTATGGACACTTCTTTGTTTGGGCTAACGGGTTTGCAATGGAAAACCCCACCGGCGGACATGACGCAGCTGGGTGTGCCGGGGAAAATTGTGCTGAACGAATCGGCAGTGGAAAGCTTTGGATTTACAGGATCTCCCATTGGTAAATACATCAAAATGGGAGACAAGGAAGTAGAAGTGGTAGGTGTGGTAAAGAACTTCCATTACAAATCACTCCATTCTGCCATTACTCCACTGGGAATCAATGTGGAAAAGGATAACACTGCGTTATGGGGGGCCAATAGCCCTGGTTGCCTGTTTGTAAAAGTGGCGCCCAAACAGAATATGCCTGCACTCATAGCAGAGATAAAGAAAATATACGCCGGATACGATTTGCAGGAGCCCTTTGCATATACCTTCCTCGATGATGCCTTTGGCAAGCTGTATACTGCGGAAGATCGGTTAGCAGGCATTTTCGGATGGTTTACACTGCTTACCGTGCTGATATCAGCGCTGGGCTTACTGGGACTGGCTGCGTTTTCGGCAGAACAGCGAACCAGGGAAATAAGCGTGCGCAAAATATTAGGCGCCAGCGTGGTACAGATCACCGCATTGTTGTCAAAAGAATTTATCCGGTTGGTGTTGATTGCATTGGTGATCGCTTCCCCGGTGGCATGGTACCTGATGCAGCAATGGTTGCAGCAGTTTGCTTACCGTATTCACCTGCAATCCTGGATGTTTGTATTGTCGGCTTTTATAGCGGCTATAACTGCATTACTGGCTATTGGGGTACAAACATTAAAAGCAGCTGTCAGGAACCCGGTAAATGCATTAAAGATAGAATAACAAGTGAACAGCAAATCAGAGTGTGTGTCTACACGCCCTGCTTTTATTTTTTTCACTAAAAAATATACCTGTATGTTAAAGAGTTATTTAAAGATTGCCTGGAGGAATTTGCGGAAACAGAAAGTGTTTGCTGCAGTTAATGTGTTGGGCATGAGCACTGCTTTGTGCGCTGCATTACTTTTATCACTCACGGCATACCGGGAATGGACCTACGATAATTTTCATGAAAATGGGAAAGATATATACCAGCTGATTGGAGTTGAAGACACCGGTGGTCCGGTGAAAACCGGGTCAAGTATGTCGAAGCCTTTGGGGGCGGCCATACAGAAAGAAGTGCCTGGCGTGATGCATACTACTTTTATTGCAGGGTATAATGTGCCTGTAAGATATGGCGCTAACCATTATTACCTGGGTACCCAATTGGTAGATAATGATTTTCTGAAGATGTTCACCTTTCCCATAATAAAGGGAGATAAGAATAACGCACTGCAGCAGCTGAACCAGGTGGTGCTTACAGCACGTGCTGCCGGGATATTGTTTAAAAACGCGGAGCCTGTGGGGAAAACCGTGGAACTGAACCTGGGTGGGAAATGGCGGCCTTTCATTGTAAGCGCAATAACCGCAGATATTCCTGATAATTCAGGAATAGCCTTCGAGTTGCTCACCCGGTCTGAGAATGATCCGGAATACAACGCCACCAAAAATGATTGGAGCGCGTCTAATTACCCTTTGTTTGTTCAGCTGGAACCTGGGACCAGTAAAGCTTCTTTCGAAAAAAATATCAACACGGTAGTAAAAAAATACTATAAAGGAAAAATAGAAGATCTTCAGAAGAATGCCGCGGCAGGTAATAATGGTAAGGATGTTTTTTACCTGGAAGGAATTGCGCTGAAGGATTTTCACCTTGATGCAAACAGTACTTTTTATAGCGGGTTGAATAAATTCTATCCCTGGCTGATGATCATTCTTGCCACATTGATCATTGGTATTGCCGCTATTAATTTTATTAATCTTTCCATTGCCCGGTCTTTTACCCGCAGTGGTGAAATAGGGTTGCGGAAATCACTGGGCGCACAAAACGGGCAGCTGATGCTCCAGTTCTGGGCGGAAGCGTTCCTGTTATGCTGTTTTGCACTTATACTGAGCCTGGGACTCATGGTATTCCTGTTGCCTTATTACAACAAGGTATTTGGTCATCATATTGCGCTGGGCATATTCCGTAACATACGGGTGGTAGCAGGTACTACCGGCGGGTTCTTCCTGGTTACCCTGCTGGCAGGCGGCTACCCCGCCTGGAGAGTGGCAAGGCTCAATATCCTGCAGGTGCTGAAAGGTAAACTGGGATTGGGCAAAAGCAATGGCATGCGCAACGGCCTTATTGTTGTGCAATTTATGGTAGCGGTGGTATTGATCAGCTGTACTTCCGTCATCTGGCAACAGCTTAACTTCATACAGTCGGCCCCGTTAGGCTATAATAGTTCGCAGGTGATCAGCATTCCGCTTGATAATGCAACGCCATCGGATATTGCCACCATGAAAAACCGGCTTACGGAAATGCCGGAAGTAAGAAGTGTGAGCGGCAGTATGCTGAATCTGGGTATGGGAAGGGATGGCTCTTCCGGCAACTGGACACGGGGCTTCACTTATAAAGACCGCCATGTGAACACCCAGTACCTTGGAGTAGATTACAATTATGCCAGAACGCTGGACCTGAAAATATTATCCGGCCGCGATTTCTCCCGGGAATACGGAACAGACAGCAGCGCCGTGGTGGTGAACGAGCAGATGGCAAAACAACTGGGCGTAACAGACCCTGTGGGCCTGAGCTTCAGCATGGGCGACGAGCCGCCGGTACATGTGATCGGTTTGGTGAAAGATTATCACTTTGAATCATTGCATAAAAAAATTGAGCCATTGGTGATGACCATGAATGCGCCGCTGGATTATATTTTCGTAAAAGTAGAAACATCCAACCCGGTGGCTTCACTGAAAAAGATCGGAGCAGCCTGGAAGAGCGTCAATGAACTGGCAGAAAGCGACCCGTCTTTCCTTGATGAAAACACGCAGCGGTTGTACCAGCAGGAACAGCGGTTTTCAAAAATATTCATGAGCGGTGCAATGCTCGCGGTGATCATTTCCTGCATGGGGTTATTTGCCATCGCCGTATTGGTAATGGCACACCGGAAAAAGGAGATCGGTATCCGCAAAGTACTGGGCGCCTCTGTAAGCGGCATCGTGCTGTTGTTGTCAAAAGATTTCCTTCGCCTGGTATTGGTAGCGGTGGTAATAGCCACTCCTGCCGCCTGGTATTTTATGCAGCGCTGGCTGGAAGGGTTTGAATATCACACGGCTATCCACTGGTGGGTGTTTGGAATAGCGGGCCTGATGGCTGTATGTATTGCATTTATAACGGTAAGCCTGCAATCGGTGAAAGCTGCGCTGGCAAACCCTGTAAAAAGTTTATCCCGTGATTAACCTAAAAATCGCATTATGATGTGGCGTAATTATCTGAAAACTGCAGTAAGAAACCTGATGAAACGTAAGTTGTATTCCGTGATCAATATCACGGGGCTGGCTGCGGGTATTGCCTGTTTCATATTGCTGGCCCTGTACCTCCGGAATGAATGGACGTATGACAGCTTCCATGCCCATGCTGCAGAACTGTACCGTATCCGCCTCGATTATGGTGAGAAGGACCAGGAAGTTACCCACACTGCACTCACCCCAAATGGCCTGGCGCCGGCGATGAAAGATTTCCCGGAACTGAAGTATATCTCCAGGGTATATCCTTCCTCCGTCACAATAGCCAATGGCGATAAGGTGATGAACGAGAAGCGTTTCGTTTATGCAGATCCGGCCTTTTTTAGTATGTTTTCTTTCCCGCTGGTATCGGGAAATGCAGCTACCGTATTGAGCGGGCCTGATATGATAGTGCTTTCTGAAACAATGGCCAGGAAATACTTTGGAACTACTGATATTGTAGGAAAGCTGTTGAAGATCGATAATAAAAAAGAATACCAGGTAACAGGGGTAGCAGCAGATGCGCCTGCCAATACGCACCTGAAGTTTGATTTCGTGGCCAGTTATGCTTCTCTTGGAAGAAAAGCCAACTGGAATGCCGCCAATGATTATACTTATGTACAGCTGGAGGATAAGGTCACTGCCAGCGCATTGCAGGAAAGATTAACCAACCTGGTAAAGGAACAAATGGGAAGTGCTGCAAGGAACGGCGCTACGCTCGCTTTTGTGCCGGAACCTGTACCGGGTATTCATCTTCATTCTATTGCGTGGAACTCAACAGAAAGAGGCGGGGATATCCGCTATAATTATATTCTTACCATTATAGCAGCCTTGTTGTTACTGATTGCGTGTATCAACTTTATGAACCTTGCTACGGCCCGCTCCGCGGAAAGAAGCCGTGAAATTGGTGTGCGGAAAGCCATGGGCGCTATACGCGGGCAGCTGTTCTGGCAGTTCATAGCCGAATCTACACTGATCACTTTTTGCGCAATGGCCCTGGGAGTGATCCTTGCTATTGCCTTACTGCCGGCCTTTAATAACCTGGCCGGCGTTTCCCTGAAACCGGGAACAGGCGGCTATCAGATCTACCTTTGGCTGGCCGGCATCTTTCTTTGTACTACGCTGCTTGCGGGTACCTATCCGGCCTTGTTCCTCTCCGGTTTCCGGCCGGTACAGGTATTAAAGGGAAGGATGATGCCCGCTTCCGGCGGCAATATCCGGAAAAGCCTGGTGGTATTCCAGTTTGCCGCCTCCGTGTTCTTCATCATCTGCACACTGGTGGTAGGCAACCAGTTGAAGTATATCCAGCATAAAAAGATCGGGATGGACAGGTCGCAGGTACTGGTACTTTCCGGCGAAAACTTTAACCCCCGGATGCTGGAAACTTTCAAAGGCCGGTTACTGCAGCAATCGGGCATAAAGCAGGTGAGTGCTTCCTACGACTCGCCGGTATCCGTTGGAGGTGGCTATACCATTGCCAGCCTGGAAGGAAAACCGGCGGATTACAGCATAAATATTACCGCCATCCCGGTGGAAAAGGATTACCTGCAAACAATGGGAATTTCATTGCTTTCCGGCGCCAGCTTAACCAATGCAGATATACAGGACGTTTTAAAGGAAGATAAAGACCGGGTATACCATTTCTTTCTCAATGAAACCGCTGTGAAGCAGCTGGGATGGACACCTGAAGCTGCCATAGGAAAACGGATGGTGATGAATGGCCGCGCAGGAACCGTGAAAGGGGTAATGAAAGACTTCCATTTTGCCTCCATGAAAAGCAAAATTCAGCCTATCGTCGTTTTCCCGGAATATGAGTGGTTCGGGGAAGTACTCATTAAAACTTCCGCCGAAAACCAGCAGCAGGTGATAGCAGGCATAGAAAAGATCTGGAAGGAATACCTGCCGGCGGTGCCTTTTGAATATCATTTTATGGATGAAGACTTTAACAGCTTATATAAATCGGAATTTAGGACCGGTACCATTTTATCAACCTTTTCAATTGTTATTATCCTTGTTTCCTGTCTTGGTTTACTGGGGCTGGCTGCATTCACTGCCGAACAACGTACCCGCGAGGTGGGTATACGCAAAGTGTTGGGCGCTTCTGCCGCCAGCGTGGTGGCATTACTGTCAAAAGACTTTATTAAACTGGTGCTGATAGCGCTTTGTATTGCCTCGCCATTTGCCTGGTACATCATGCATCAATGGCTGGAAAGTTTTGCTTATCATGCCAGCCTGAATGCAGGTACTTTCCTGCTGGCAGGCGTTGTGGCCATAGTGATTGCCTTGCTCACAGTGAGTTTGCAATCCGTGAAAGCAGCATTAATGAACCCGGTTAAAAGCCTGAGATCAGAATAAATGGTATGGGCGGCCCGGCTACCATGAGTATAAAAACAATCGGGGCGGCATTGAGCAACCCTGTCAACGCATTAAAATCTGAGTAACAGGGTCAGCTACTTTTAATTATATTGCTGAGCCGATATGCAGAAATATCAACATAAATAAAAACAAATTACTGATCATGATACAATTGCAGAAAATTTCCAGGCATTACCCGGTGGGATTCGGAAAAAACTACATCCTGAAAGATATTGACCTTACTATAAATGAAGGCGAGTTTGTATCGATTATGGGACCCTCCGGCTCCGGAAAATCTACCTTACTGCATATTATGGGATTGCTGGAAGAACCATCCGAAGGACAATACCTGTTTGAAGGAGAGCGTGTAGACAGGATGAACGAAAAAAAAAGGACCCAGCTACACCGGGGATCTATTGGTTTTGTATTCCAGGCCTATCACCTGATAGATGAGCTAACCGTATACGAAAATATAGAAACGCCTTTACTGTACAAAAATATACCTGCATCAGAAAGGAAAAGCCGGGTGGCCGATGTGCTGGACCGCTTTAATATGGTGGCTAAAAAAGATTTATTCCCCAACCAGCTGTCGGGCGGACAGCAGCAACTGGTTGGTATTGCCCGCGCTATTGTAGCAGAACCCAGGGTAATACTGGCAGATGAGCCCACCGGTAACCTGCATTCCGACCAGGCGAAAGTGATCATGCAGCTGTTTAAACACCTGAATGAACAGGATAAAATTACCATTGTACAGGTAACCCATTCAGACCTGAATGCCACCTATGGCAATCGTATTATCCAGATCCGCGATGGACATATTCAGCCATAATAAAGACGGATCAGTTTTGAGAATTTTGTAAAAAAAAGATTATGTTGTACACTCAATTAGTGAGGTATACTGCCATACCTACTAAATTTTTGCCTTCTATCAAGAAGGGTGGAAAACTATCATCACAATTATTATATTTTTGGAATGTTATGAGAATATCCCGAATAGCAGGAGCAATCCTGGTTTTATTGTTTGCTAACATAACATCCGCTGATGCGCAGGATACGTGGAGTTTACAACGTTGTGTGGATTATGCACTGCAAAATAACCTGACGGTTAAACAACAGGAAGTACAGAAGCGCCTGGCAGACCTTACTTTACGGCAAAGCCGCCTGCAAATGATCCCCGGTTTCAGCGGGTCAGTATCAGGAGGCTATACGGATGGTAGAAGTGCCAGCCTGGGAGATAACCAGTATGTTAACCAAACTGTATTTAACTCCAGTGGAAACCTGAATATGCAGGCAAACCTTTTCAGTTGGTTTTACCAGCAGAGAACGATTGCTGCCAATAAACTGGATGCGCAGGCAAACAGCTTCCTGCTGGAAAAAGCAAGGAACGACCTCGCGTTTAATGTAGCTACCGCTTTCCTTCAGATACTACTCAATATTCAAACAGAAAAAGTAAATGAGGAAAATGTACGGCTTACCAATTCAAACCTGGATAATACAAAGAAACTGGTAATTGCCGGTTCCGTGCCGGAAAGCAACCAGGCCGACCTGGAAGCACAGCTGGCGCTCGATAGCAGCAACCTGGTAACAGCACAGAACAACGTAACGCTTTCTATTCTCCAGATGAAAGCCTATCTTAACCTGGGATTCGAAATTCCTTTTACACCGGATGTACCGGAAAATATCGCTTCCCTGCCATTGGCAGCCTTACAGGAAATGGCGCCGGAAATGGTATATAGTGCCGCTTTAACAAATTATCCGCTGGTAAAAGCGGATGATCTGAAAATTAAAAGCGCTACCAAAGCATACCAGGCGGCAAAAGCACAACTGTATCCAAGCCTGAGCATCGGGGGCGGCCTCAGTACTTACTATGCCAATAACTATTACGAGGATCTTGCGCAAACCAAAGTACTGTCGTTTCACGACCAGATCAGCAATACCTACAGGAAAAACCTGGGCTTAACGCTTAACATCCCCATTTTTAACGGATGGCAGCAACGTACTACCGTTGCCAAAGCAAAAGTAAATATATACAGCCAGGAACTGATCCGCGACCTGGACCACCAGAAGCTCAGACAGGATATTTATACCGCACATGCCAATGCAGTAGCCGCTTTACAAAAATTTAACGCGTCTGCTACCGGGGTAATGGCCGCCCAGAAAGCGTATGATTTTGCCACCAAGCGCTTCAATCTCGGGT
>NZ_DATMTE010000791.1:0-8574 GCF_035564935.1 Chitinophaga sp.
ATTAGCAGTTTCCATTCTCTTTCTGAAGCCGTGAACGCTCTTTCTGCGTCTGTTATGCGGTTGAAAAGTACGTTTCATTTCTTTTTTTTGTTTTTACCTGTACTATACTAAAACTCCCGGATTAAAGGATTGTATTTTTTAAAACGGAAGGCAAAGGTAGCAGAAAATTTTTGAAAAGCAAATTAAAATACTAATTCTTAAATGTAAAAGTGGAATGCAGCTTACACCACATTCCACTTTTAACATTAGAAATATTAATTATTTAACACCCAGTTTGGTCTTTACAGCAGCCAGGATATCGTCTGCAGCCGGGGAAACCAGCAGCATACCGGCAGAACTGTCGATTACATAGTTGTAACCTTTTTCCTTTGCCACATCTTCAATAGCCTTACGGGCTTTATCGTAGATGGGTTTCAGCAGTTCCTGCTGTTTAGCCTGTACTTTCTGTTCAGCACCTTCACGGTAATCCTGGATACGTTTCTGGGCATCCTGGATTTCACGACCTTTGATTTCTTTCATATTGTCGGTCATAGTGGCCGCTTTATCATCAAATTCCTTCATTTTCTTCGTATACTCATCTACCAGTGCTTTCCCATCACCTTCCAGTCCCTGTGCAAAAGTTTGCAGATCAGTTTCTGCCTTCTTAGCTTCCGGCATGCTGGCTACCAGTGCCTGTGCATTGATATGCGCTACTTTGGATTGTGCCATTGCATTCACGCTGAACAAACCGGTAACCGCCACAAAAGCAATAATTACGTACTTCTTCATGATATTGTCTGTGTTTAAAAAAATTTTAATACTTATAGTTAAAAAATAGGTACGGAGTTATTTCTTGACACCCAAAGATTTCAGGATTTCTTCACTTTTATCCAGTTTGGGATCAGAAAATATAACGGTGGCGCCTGCCGCCTTATCAAGTACAAAGTCATACATCCTGCTGGCAGAAAGCTTCTGCACTGCATTGTAGATCCTGTCCTGGATAGGCTTTACCAGTTCTTCCCTTTTCTTGAAAAGATCACCTTCGTAACCGAAACGCTTCTTCTGCAAATCCTTTGCCTCTTTTTCGCGCGCCACTATTTCATCTTCCCTTTTACGCTTCAGTTCTTCTGTAAGCATTACCTGTTCTGCCTGGTACGACTTGTACATCTTATCCACTTCCTGGAATTTGGCGTCAATCTCCTTCTGCCATTGCTCTGCCACTACATCCAGTTTCTTCTGCGACTCCTTGTATTCCGGAATACTTTCCAGGATATATTTTGTATCTATCACGCAATAGCGCTGTGCACTTGCTGCACCGCCCATAGCCAGCACAATAGCGGCTGTAATAAATAATTTTTTCATGCTACAATAATTTTTTGCAAAACCCAATGACGGTTAAACTTGCAATATATAATTATTTTCCACATTATTCTGGTTCGAAGCCAAGCATAAACGTAAACTTAGCAGCATCTTTCAAACCACCGCCTGGTTGCAGACGGTCAAACCCGATACCATAGTCAAACCCGAGCAATCCAAACATCGGCAGGTAAAAACGCATACCAATACCGGCGGAACGGCGTAATCTGAACGGATTGTACTCATTCAGATCCTTGTAACCGTTGGCCGCTTCCAGGAAGGCCAAACCAAAGATGGTGGAGCTGGGATTCAAACTGAACGGATACCGCAGTTCCATCACATACTTATTGAATACAGTGAAACCGGAATAGTTGGCAGGCTGACCGTTTTCAGGATTGATGCTCGGATCGGAGGTGTAATACACCGGGTAACCTCTCTGGGAGATGATATCACGGTCGTAGATCGCAAAGTTACTCAAACCATCACCACCCATTTCAAACCGGCCGAAAGGCGACAGGGTTGTACGGTTGTTGTAACGGCCAATATAACCAAATTTCGCGGCTACTTTCAATACAAAAGTTTTATTGTCGCTACCCATCGGACGACTCAAAGGCACGTACCATTCTGCATTGAAGCGGTATTTCTGGTACTCAATGAAATTGAACTGCTGGGATGCAGATTCCTTGGAGTAATCCTTGTCGGGATTAAACAGGGAATACGGCGGCGTATACTGTGCAGATACCATGAAGTTGGAACCACTGCGCGGGAAGATCTGCTGATCCACAGAAGAACGGGACAACGTTAGTTTGATGTTGATGTTGTTTGATGTACCGCTTTCAAATCCCGGGATACCAAAATAGTTATAGTTCTTCAGTTTATACTGCTGATAGTTTACAGAGTAGATCAGCGTGAAATAATCGTCCGGCCATTTCAGCTGTTTACCCAATGATACAGAAGCTCCCAATACTTTAAAGTGACCATCCGTTGATGTGGTAGTATCACCGGGAAGCTTGTAATAATCATTATAGGCGTAAGGGTTCTGGTAACTGCTGTAAAGACTTACGGAAAACTGGTTCCTTTTCTTACCACCCAGCCATGGCTCGGTGAAGGAGAAGTTATAGGAGCGGTAAGCCTTACCGTTGGAAGATACACGAACAGACAGTTTCTGTCCGTCGCCGCTTGGCAGCGGATCCCAGGTTTCTTTTTTGAAGATATTACGCAGCGAGAAGTTATTGAACGTAACACCGAGCGTACCGGTTAAACCGATATAACCACCCCAACCGGCAGACAGCTCCAGCTGGTCGTTCGCTTTTTCTTCCACCGTATAATCAATATCAACGGTACCATCCTGTACGTTTGGTACAGGGTTCATACCAATCTTTTCCGGGTTGAAGAAGCCGAGGTTGGCAATTTCACGGTTGGAACGGATCAGATCCTGGCGACTGAACTTTTCACCCGGAATGGTACGGAGCTCACGGCGGATAACGTGTTCGTTGGTTTTTTCGTTACCGGCTATACGCACTTCCTTGATGGTAGCCTGCGGTCCTTCACGCAAACGGATCTCGTAATCAATGGTATCGCCACGGATGCCGATTTCCACCGGGTCGATCTGGAAAAACAGGTAGCCATAGTCCATGTAATAGCCGCTGATATCGCCGCCTTCCTGTGACATTTGTTTACCGATTCTTTTTTCCAGCAGTTCCAGGTTATAGATATCTCCTTTTTTGATACCCAGGATACGGGTCAGTACGGAGTCGGAATAACGGGTATTTCCTTTCCAGGTAATATCACCGAAATAATATTTTTTACCCTCGGAGATCTGCATGTCCACGTTCAGGTTCTGTGAATGGGTTTTATAGGTGGTATCTCTTACAATCACCGCGTCACGGTAACCTTTGGAGTTATAAAGACCTATCACTTTACCTTTATCTTCGAGGTATTTATTTTCGTTGAACTTGGCGGAGCTGAACAGCTTAAAGCGGAAATAAGGGTCCAGCTTTTCAAATGCGCGGGTAGGCTGCAGGAAGCCGTAGGTTTGCCAGAAATCGTCCGGTTGGGCCAGGGAATCCACGTATACGTGTTCCATATCCGGGTGAAGCGTAAAACGGGACTTTTCTTTGGTCCCTTTCATTTTCTTCTTGATCTTGGCGTCGGCTATATTTTCATTGCCTACGATATTGATGTCCTGGATACGTACTTTACTGCCTTTGTTAACGTTAAAGATGAGGTGTTTGGAGTTTACCTGGCCGGTGTCGCTCCTTTCCTCGATTTTAACGGTAGCATTTCCAAATCCTTTATCTGCATAAAATTTATGTACAACACCGATCACGTTTTGTTTCAGGGCTTGTGTGATCACATTTCCCTTACGCAAACCGGCTTTGGTGGTAATATCATCTGCTTCTGTTTTTTTGATTCCCTTGAAAGCGAATGTAGACATACGGGGCATTTCCGTTAGTCCTATTTCCAGCCAGATCTTATTGTCTTCTATTTTGGTTACATAAATGGTTACGTCGGCAAAGAGTCTTTGCGACCATAAGCTCTGAATTGCCTTTGTGAACTGGTCGCCACCGGGGTAAGTAACTTTATCTCCTACATTGAGGCCTGAGAGCGACAACAGCAGTGATTTATCCAGGTATTGGGTACCGGCAACCGTGATTTCGGCAATTTCATACTGTTGCGGGACGCCTGTGTTAATAGGAGAAACGGCCGGCGGATTAGCAGGAGGCTGCGTAGGAGGCACGGTATCTTTTTGCTGAGCGGATACACGAATGCCTGCACTGCAACATAATGCTATAGCCAGAAGGCCCTTAGGAAATAATTTCTTCATTCTGCTGAATTTGTTCGCTTGTTTTGCCAAAGCGCCGTTCTCTGGTTTGGTAATTTAAGATGGCTTGGTAAAGATGTTCATTGCGGAAGTCCGGCCACCGGGTATCTGTAAAATACAGTTCCGCATAGGCCAGCTGATATAGTAGGAAGTTACTGATCCTGCATTCTCCACTGGTACGAATCATTAATTCAGGGTCCGGCAAGCCGGCTGTACAGAGATATTTTTCCCATATCTCAGGCGTTACAGCTGCCGGGTCCAGGGCTCCATTTTTCACATCCAGGGCTATTTTCCTGGCTGCATTCACGATTTCCCACCTTGCACTGTAGCTGAGAGCCATAATGAGATTGAGGCCGGTATTCTGGCTGGTTAAGGCAATAGCCTCTTCCATTTCCCGCTGGCATTGGGGAGGCAGCATTTCCATGTCGCCAATTACGCTCAGCCGGATATTATTTTTTGATAACGTATTCACTTCCATACGGATAGTGTTTACGAGCAATTCCATGATGCCATTAACTTCGTAAACGGGACGGTCCCAGTTTTCGGTAGAAAACGCGTATAGGGTCAGGTAACCTATCCCCAGCTCTGCACAGGTAGTCACTATATTACGCACACTTTCCACCCCTTCGTGGTGCCCGTACAGCCTGTCTTGTCCCCGCTCCTTTGCCCAACGGCCGTTCCCGTCCATAATAATGGCTATATGGCGCGGCAACCGTTGTAAGTCCAATTTTTCCTTCAAGCTCATTTGTGTCAGGCGTATTATAACAGATTATAACAGATCTCCTAAAAGGGTGCAAAGATACAAAAATAGAGTAATGACTTTTTTGGCAAAGCCTGGGAAGGTGTTTTAACGTAGTTTTAACAGCGGATTCAATACCAGTGGGGATTTTAGCAAATTCGGAGACTTATCATGGCGGTTGGCAGGTACGGAAAGGCCGCCCGCAGAAAGTATTTTTTATTTTAAAACTTACAGTTGTAAGAAGTAAAAAGAATACTGATCGTTAATTCGATGGTAACGAACTGGTCCTTATCGCGGCTGTTCCCCCTTTGACGCCCCATCACCCCGATGGGGCTGCCTTTTACGGACGACCTGTCCTGCAATTGCGCCGCCACCGTAGGCTGCCCGTTTGGAAGCGCCGGAAATGCAGCCGGACCGGCGTAAGTAGTGCTTACATCATCCAGGTAATCCGTTTGGGTGAACCGGTACAGCGCCTCCAGGCCCACATTCACTTTTTTGGAAATATTATACTTGAAACCGCCCCCTATCAGCCAGGCATAGGAAACCAGGCTGTAAGGCTTCCTTTCAGGATACAAGGCAGTTCCCTGCCCTTCTGTACCCAGCGGCTGTAAAAAATATTTAACCCCGTCAAGATAAGCATAGGGGTTATAATGAAAAATACTGGCGCCACCCGTAAGATAAGGCGAGAAACGCTCATATAAGCTGCCTGGCTCAAACCGGAAAAAATTGAAATCTCCCTGGAGCGACAACTCAAACAGGTTGGTATTGAAACTAAGGTTCCGCCGTTGCTGAAACTCATTCTTGTTGTACACATCGGAGTAACCCAGTTGCATAAACCGGGCATGGGCGCGGATACCCACGTAATCGTTCATGTATTTACGGTAGTAAATGCCCACAGCGGGTTTCAGGGTATTTAAAGCCCCCCGGGTGTTCAGGTCCCCGAAATACTGCGCCCCTCCCACGGAAAAGCCCAGCTCCCCCACGTATTCCAGTTCATTCTGCGCAGCAGCACGCCCGGCAAATAAACAACCTGCCGATACCAGCAATAAAAAAACGATGTATTGGGAATATTGAAAAGGTTTCAGCATAAATCAGTTCTACTTAAACGCTAAAATGCCGGATTTATTTAATGTATAGCTGATGATTATGCTTACTTATTTGGCGGATGCATGCTTCACGGGGCATAATTTATATTACAATCAGCAGACAATATATTTGTAAATGTAACAATATATTTTACAATTCTATATTTTAATCATATTCCGGGCATCAATTCCCCAGAGTAATTTGTTACGAAGGGTATGCAGGAAGTTGCTGTCATCCAGCCTGAGAAGGCTTAGTTTAAATTGTTCTTTTTTTATAGCCAGCTGTACCCGGTTGTCAATGGTTTCCATACGGCTGTCGAGGGTACAGAGAAACTGGTCGCTGCGGCCTTCCACTTCAAAGGAAATGATGTTATCATTGGGTACAATAATGGGTCTTACGTTCAGATTATGAGGCGCCACGGGGGTGATCACGAAGTTGCCGGCATCGGGGAACACGATGGGGCCGCCACAGCTGAGGGAATATCCTGTAGACCCTGTGGGGGTGGCTACAATCAGCCCGTCTGCCCAGTAAGTGTTTAGAAATTCCCCGTTCAGGTAAGTATGGATCTTTACCATAGCCGAGGTATCCTTTTTATGGATTGTAAATTCGTTGAGTGCGTAAGGCACATCGCCAAACAGGGGAATATTGGCATCGAGGTGAAGCAGCGACCGCTGGTCTACCACGTAGGTGCGGTTCAGCAACGCCTGTACCAGTGCATGGATCTCCTCTTTACCAATGCTGGCCAGGAAGCCGAGGCGGCCAAAATTGATCCCGATCACGGGAATATTGGTATCACGCACATAGCAAACCGTATCCAGCAGGGTACCATCTCCGCCAAGGCTCACGAGGAAGTCGATTTTACCCGGCAGGTCTTCCGCACAGGAAAACAGTGTTGGTGTGGTATCGAAAGGAATGTGTTGCTGCAGGGTAAGAAAAAAAGGCTCGTATATAATGGCAGTTATTTCTGCCCGTTTCAATTCCTCCAGCAACAAGCGGATGTTTGAAATATCTTCTGTAATAAATCCCCTGCTATAAAGTGCTACCTGCATATTTTTTTAAGCTTTTAACGATCGACTCAGTGCTACATATCCACGCACGTGTGTAAAAATAGTCCTTTTTGCCCTAACTGGTTAAAGCTGTATTCGATCCGCAGGCAGGTATCATAGAAGGAAACGATATCGAGCCCGATACCGCCGGTATAAAGGAAGCGGTTGTTCAGGAAGCTGTTGCCCGGAAATTTATTATAGGCGTAACCACCATCGCCAAAGGCTTTGGCGAAGATCCGTACAGGAACGGTATTAAATTTTTTCGGAACAATGGGCAGCTTTACCTTAAAGGAAATAAGTTCCTGCCGCAGCGTGGATTTAAGAATGGCGAAGCTGGTGCCGTCTATCACGTAATATTCCAGTCCGCGCAGGTAATCGTCCCGGTAGCCCAGCGCCTGCTGGTTAATATACGGCTGTTCATTAGAAAGTTTTGCCGCACTGCGGATCCCCAGGGCTGCAAATGTTTTGGGCCGCAACTGCCAGTATTTGGCCATATTGAGCCGGAAGTGCACATCATCCACATCATTCCATGGTCCTATTCCTCTTTTGCCCACCTCTGCCTGTAACCGGAATCCCTTGAGGGGATATACCCAGCTATCTGCCTTAATATAGGTAAAACGGTAGGTGATATCGATAAAACGTACATTGGTGCGGCCTTTCCCGAGGTAATTGGGATTAATAATGGCCACAGAATCCGCTACTTTCTCATAATTATAATTTACAAACACCTGGTGCCGGGCATTAATGGCCCGGCGGTAGCTGTAGTTAAGCCCTATCATATATACCTGCCGCAGGAAATCATCTTTCCGGAAAAACTGCTGCTTATTGTTACTGGTGCTGTCGTTCACCTCACGGTTACGGTTATAGGAGGCGATAATACCGAGGCCGTGACGAAAGTGTTTATCGATATAAGGTACGTTGTACTGCAATGCGAACCGTTGGGTGTAACCAAACTGCAGGGCGGCATTCAGCTCATCGTTGCGGCCGGTAAGGTTTTCCTGGGTACCGCTTACCCCTAAATTAATACGGCTAAGGCTGTGATTTTTTTCCACCCACCACTGGTTGAAGTTACGGTCGGCCAGTTTAAAAATAGGATAGGCAAAGGTGTACCAGCGTTCCCATACTTCAAATACCAGGTCGGCTTCATTACCATTCCAGTTTTTTACATTGGCAGTAACATTGAGAAAAAGAGAGGTATTTAGCAGTTGTTTGCGTCTTTCTTCAAGGGTGTTGGCGAGATCCCGCAGGTAAATGGTATCACCGGGAACAGTGCTTATTTCCCGGAGGATGATGGAAGTCCGGGTTTTCTTATTACCGGAAACAAGGATATTACGCACTACCAGGTAGCTGGTATCCGTTACGGGCGCCGACTGGCCTTCAGCATTTTCCGGTATCACAATCCCCAACAGGCATACAAGGGCCAGCAGGTAGTAACAGCATCTCAGCATGTAGGTCCTTGAAACATTTTAAAAGTGTTGACAATACTCAAATATAACAGATTTTGCTTTACGCGGATTTTGTCTGACTCAGGATTAAACTGATTA
>NZ_DATMTE010000792.1:0-1735 GCF_035564935.1 Chitinophaga sp.
TCCCGGTGGATAATAATATTTACGCCAAACGTGGTGTTTCAGCAGGTAAGGAAGATGTGCATAATGCCATTAAGAACATTGATAAGGGGCTTTTCCCTAAAGCATTCTGCAAAATTGTACCCGATATTTTAGGAGGCGATGAAGTCTATTGCAATATCATGCACGCAGATGGTGCAGGTACCAAATCTTCCCTGGCTTACATTTACTGGAAGGAAACCGGGGATCTGGGCGTATGGAAAGGCATTGCCCAGGATGCTATTATTATGAACATGGACGACCTGCTTTGCGTGGGCGCTACCGACAATATCCTTCTTTCTTCCACTATCGGGAGAAATAAACAATTGCTGCCAGGCGAGGTGATTGCCGCTATCATCAATGGTACGGAAGAAATCCTGGCGGAGTTGCGTAGTCATGGTATCAGTATCTATTCCACCGGTGGTGAAACCGCCGATGTGGGCGACCTGGTACGCACTATTATTGTAGACTCTACGGTTACCTGCCGCATGAAACGCGAAGACGTAATTTCCAACGACCGGATCCAGGCGGGGGATGTGGTAGTGGGACTGGCCTCTTACGGACAGGCCACCTACGAATCGGAATATAACGGCGGTATGGGCAGCAATGGCCTCACCAGTGCACGTCATGATGTATTCAATAAAGCAGTGGCGGAGAAATTCCCTGAAAGTTTTGATCCGGGTATTCCTTACGACCTGGTGTTCAGTGGTAAAAAATCACTGACAGATAAAATGGAGATCCCCGGCTTTGGTACAATGGATGCGGGCAAGCTGGTATTATCGCCCACCCGTACTTATGCGCCGGTAATTAAGAAAGTACTGGAGCAATTCCGCCCACAGATCCACGGTATGGTGCATTGCAGTGGCGGCGCCCAAACCAAAGTGCTGCATTTTATTGAGAAACTGCATGTGATCAAAGATAACCTGTTCCCGGTACCTCCGTTGTTCAGCCTTATCCAGGAGCAATCCGGTACACCCTGGAAAGAAATGTACCAGGTGTTCAACATGGGCCATAGGATGGAACTATATGTACCGGAGGCAATAGCAGCAGATATCATCAGCATCTCCAAAAGCTTTAATATCGATGCACAGGTAATAGGAAGGGTGGAAGCAGCAGCAGAAAAGAAAGTAACGGTGAAGGCGCCTGCAGGAACTTTTGAGTATTGATCCTGATAATTTTAAAAGAGATCCCGGTCATCAGTGACCGGGATTTTTTTATGGATTTTTCTGATCGCTTCATCTGTACAAAAAAGATCCCTATGTTTTTGCTAAGTTGTTTGTATGCAGCACTGACCTTCGGCGCAGATACAACAAAGCCCGTTGTTATTGATGCGCCTTCCGGAGACGTGATCACCTGTATTTTTGAAGAATCACCTTACTTCCCCGGTGGAGAAAAAGCACTTGTAAAGTATTTGCAGGAAAACATAAAATATCCTGCCCCAGCCGTAAAAGCCAAAGTAAGCGGCAGCGTGTTTGTACAGTTTATGATAGACAGCACGGGTACTATCAGGAACGCACATACGACAGGCACTCACAAAGGATATGGATTGGAAGAGGAAGCATTGCGGGTGGTTAATAAGATGCCTGCCTGGAAACGGAGCAAAACATGTACGCAACAACCGGTAATGTATAATCTGCCAATAAGATTTATTCTCCCGGAATCCTTCAAAAATCCAAAATGATCAAAGCAAACAAATCAGCATAATCCTGAGTCAGACAAC